>DATGVY010000068.1:0-3253 GCA_035299845.1 Streptosporangiaceae bacterium | reverse complement strand
GCCGGCCTCGGCAGTGCCGGCCCCCGCGACGCCAGCCTCGGCAGTGCCGGCCCCCGCGACGCCAGCCTCGGCAGTGCCGGCCCCCGCGACGCCAGCCTCGGCGGCGCCGACCTCACCGGAAAGGATCTCAGCGGTGCTGACCTGACAGGCGCCAGCCTGAGAGGCGCGTACCTCATCGGAGCTGACCTCAGCGGTGCCGACCTCAGCGTCGCCGACCTCACCGGGGCCGACGTCAGAGGCGCCGATCTCAGCGGCGCGGACCTCACCAGTAGCATCTTCCTCGTCCAGTCCCAGCTCGATGCCGCGAAGGGAAACCGCAGCACCAGGCTGCCACCGTCACTCACCAGGCCACGTCACTGGCCGCTTTCAGCGTCGTCCGGGCATTCCGGCTGAGGGCGCCAGCGGGTTCGGGCGCTTCGCTGGGCACCGGGCAGGGTGCGGCGCCGGGTAGCGGCACGTCCTGGATGCGGACAGCCGGCCAGCCGCCGATGGGTCGCTGCCAGTCCCACGTTCCGTGTCCTCGGACTGGACCACACCGTGGACCTGGCCGGCCCGGCCGGCTCCCGACCTCGGTGCGGCGATCTGCGCTGCCCCGGTATTCGCCGCCGGGATAGCGGTCATCACGGTGCGCGGCGCCCGCGACTCCGCCCGCGAGTGACGACTCCGCCCGCGAGTAACGCTGCGGGCCAGGTGCAGCCCTGCTCGCCGTCCGCCAGACTCCGGCCGGGTCAGCGTGGCTAACCCCACCAGCAGCACAATCCGGCTCGCGGCGTGTCCGGGCGGCCAGTTGCCGGATCTGGGCGGCCGCCAGTGACCGCGAAAAATAGCGGCCACTGGCGCCTGCCGGGGAGGATGGACGCGATCAGGAGGGTGGCGGCGGGGTCCGCCCCGGGACGAGCCCATCGTCGGCTGCCGCTGGCGTCGTCGGCCAGCCGCCCGGTAGCCAGGACCGTGCGCAGCCTGGTCCGTGTGCCACCGGTCATGCTGTCGTGCTTCATCGTGAAGAAGACAGCGGTCACCGGGCAATAGCAGGTGAGTGCCCACGCCGAAAGGCTCCGTATGAGCGATGTATCGCCTGAGTTCACCGGCCAGTTCGCCGCTGGCGCGGCCATGGATGGCGAACGGGATGTCCCTGACGATGCCGACCGTAGAAACCTATGCGGGACTAGAGCGGCTGCCCACGGCCCCTGGTGCGCTCCTTTCCTATCTCGAGCGGCCCAACGGGTGCCCGTCCGCGGCCTTCGCCGGCCGCCACGCCTCCGCCAGCAGCAGCCGTTTTGCCCGGGCGTGGGACGAGATTTCCACCATCCTTGGCAACGGCCTGGTGATGCCGCCCAGGTTCGGCCGGGCCATTTTCGCGGCCGCCGCGAGGATACCGGGCGTGGTCCTGCTGCCCACTGTTGTGGACGTCGCTGGGCGGCACGGTATCGCCGTGGCACGTACAGCGGCCGGGCTGCGGACCGAGCTGATCTTCGAGCCACATTCCTATCGGTTCATCGGCGTGCAGGACATCGTGCTGCGGCCCGTCCCCGGCCTGCGGGCCGGCACGATCTTCGCGGGCTCGGCGCTGCTGCAGGCCAGGGTCGTGAACGCGGCGCCCGTTACGCCAGCCAATCAGAGCCTTGGCGTGTCCGAATGCAGCACCTTCCTGCCAGGGCCCTACAGCGTCGGCTCGTCGGGTTCGGCCGTCGCCGCACCGCCGTCCGGCTCCTCGTCGGCCGGTTCATCATCATCATCACCGCCGTCCGGCTCCTCGTCGGCCGGTTCATCATCATCGGGATCCGGCCCCAGCTCGCGATCCGGCTCCTCTTCGCGATCCGGCGCCTCTTCGCGTCTGGCTCCCCCTCCGGATCAGTGAGTTGACCTCCTCGCTGCACCCAGTCAAGCCGGGCGCCAGCACAAGATCCCGGGGTTCGAGTCCCTCCGAGCGTGCCGCTGCCGGTGAGAACGCAGGTTACCGGTCGCTGGCTCCCGTATCCTGCGGTGCATGGCACGTGGTCTTGCCTTCGCGGGAATCTCGGCCGCTGCTGGCGGCATCGCCGGACTTGGCTATTACCTGACCGTCACCGGCAAGATGACGCTCGATACCGGCTGGGGCCGGCGGATCCGCCCGCTCGGGCCATTCAGCATCCGGATTGCCGCCCCGGTCAGCACGGTATTCGATGTGATCGCCGAACCTTATCTGGGGCGGACGCCGCGGGCCTTGGCCGGCAAGCTGCGCGTACTCGATCGCGGGACCAACATGGTGCTCGCCGAGCATTACACCCCGGTACACGGCGGGCGGCTGAGCGCCGCAACGCTGGAGACGGTCACCTTCGAACGGCCGCACCGGGTCTGCTTCCGGCTCGTCCGGGGGCCCGTGCCACAGGTAACCGAGGAGTTCGGTCTCACCGAACATGACGGCGCCACCTTGCTGGCCTACACCGGGGAACTCGGCACCGACTTCGGGATCGCCGGCCAGTGGTGGGGCAGCCAGGTCTCGGCTGCATGGCAAGCAGCAGTGCGCGCCTCCTTCACGACGATTCAGGCCGAGGCGCAGCGCCGCGCCCGGCACTAGCCACGACACGCCACGCAAGACAGTTCCGGCTACCTTCGTGCGTGCCCGGCAGCACATAGACAACATGTTCAAAGCCCGGCAGCGGGTGGATGTGGCGGCGGCGGTCGAAGCTGGATTACCTGCAGCCACGGGCCATGGGAAACGCGTCCGCCCGGCGGCACCACCGGCCGGCGGTTCTCGGGCCAATCCGTAGCCGGTCCGTGCTGCTTGCCGCCCTCAGCGCCCGGTTTGTGTGTAGCTGAGGACGGTTTGGCATACCCTACAGAACACCCCGGCGCCCGTCGTCAGGGAGACTCGCACGCTCAACGGGCAATCGTGGATGGAGCACCGGAGGACCGAGTGCCTGGCGACGAGATGGCAAGTCACGAACTAGCCCCTGACGCCCCCCCGGGGCGCGCCGCCGGGACGGATCTGGGCGGGCCGATGGCGGGAACCGGCGCGGCTGCGGCGGACACCGGCGGAGCCGATGTGGTCACGCCTGCTGGCGCGGCTGCTTCGCCAGGCAGTCCGCCTGCCCGCTCAGGCATCCGCCACCTGCGCGGCACCCGTGGCCTCTGGCTGTCGATCTTCGGCGTCTCGCTGGGGCTGTTCATCATCCGCTTCCTCATTCCTACGCCGGTCGGGCAGGCGGACAACCGCGACGGCCCCCGGCTGATGTGCGGCCGCGGCCTGGGCCTCGCGCCGGTCGTCCCCCGC
>DATGVY010000067.1:0-8481 GCA_035299845.1 Streptosporangiaceae bacterium | reverse complement strand
CCGATTCCGGCGTCGCAAGGCGCCGCGACGCCGCCGGGGCGCCTGGCGACGCGGGCGCGCGCCGCGGAGCCTCGACGCCGCCGCGCCGCGGAGCCGATGGATGTCACTTCGCTAGGCGCCGGCGCCTAGCGATGCGACATCTGTCCGGTAGCTGGCCGGGTCGGCACCGGCCTGGCCCTGGGACGTCAGGTGTTCCAGATCATCAGTATCAGGATTACCAGGTAGAGCATGCCTACCACGCCGCCCATGGTGGTGATTCGTCCCCGCTCGACGCTGGCAATCTGCGCCGCGGGTGCGCCGGGGCTGCCCGGCAGGTTCGCCGCGACCGGCTCGGCGTCCCCAGCCGCCTGGGCGTCGCCTGCCTTGTCCTCGGCGGACACCGGCACGACTTGCGCGGCGGCCGGAGCCGTGCCAGCCGCGGGCGCCTCAGCCGCCGCGGCCAGCTCGAGCGCGGCGATGGCCCGGTGCTGGTCCCGCATGATCAGCAGGAGCAGGACGATCGCGACCACGAACAGCGTCAGGGACGCGGTCAGCCACGGATGCGAGAAGTCCTTCTTGAGCTGCGCGAGCACCAGCCCGAAGACCAGCACGCCCAGCGACACGAACCCGAAGATCCGGGTGATCCGGTAAAGATAGCCGACCACAGCCTGGTTGCGTGCCCTGATGTAGCGCGGCGTGGACATGATGGCGATCGTGACCGGGCCGATCGTAAAGATCGCGAAACCGATGTGCAGCCAGAGCACCAGCCGATCGGTAAAGGACATGCTCTGATCCTAGCCAGGCTGAGCGGGCGCTGGCGGATCTTGCTGGATCGGACTGGCCAGTCGCAGATCACGACGGCTGGCCGCGCACCGGCTCGCGGCAGGCAGCGACTACTCGATGTCGGGCTTCCTGCGGAGCAGGAACAATGCGACGACCAGGGCAAGGACGCCCACGACAAACGAGGCGGTCGCGCGAAGATCATGGTTCGTCGAGATGAAAACGACCCCGATGATGCACGCGACGACCCCGAAGGCCAGCAGAACCCAGGCGCCTGTACGTGTGGAGCCCGCCCGTCCGATCTGTTGCGACACAGTTTCCTCCCGGGAGATTATTCGCTCGGCTGGCCTTGCCCGCCGGGTTGGCCAGCCTGGTTCGTTAGAAGCTAATGCACGGACGCTACTACCCGTCGGCCGCAGGCAGGAGCCATTCCAGCCATCGGGCAAAACTCGACAAAGCACCTGCCGTCCCGCGACCCGTCCCGCGACGCGGTCCCGGCACGCCATCCCGTGCCGCCGGGCCCGCTGGTCAGGTGACTCATCTGCCGCGCGTTCCCGCACGGCGTGCGCGCAGGAAGTCCCTGACCACGTATTCGCCGAGGCTGTCGGCCATCGCCCGGAGCACCCGGCCACCGTTGCGCCTGGCCACCTCCTCGACGAAGGCGGTGAGCCGCTCGTCCTCGGCGAGCATGAAGACATTCAGGGTGGCCCGCCGCCTGGTCATCTTGTCGACCTCGGCCAGCGTGAGCTCGATGGTCTCCGGTGATGGCGGCCAGTCGAACCAGGACTGACCGTCCCGGCGAAGGTGCGCTGTCGGCTCGCCGTCGGTCACGATCATCACCACCGGGTTGTGCTCGGGACGCCGGTCGAGATAGCGCCCGGCAAGCACCAGCGCATGGTGCAGGTTGGTGCCCTGGACCATGTCCCAGCCAAGGCCGGCGAGATCGGTTTCGCGCAGCTCGCGCGCGTAGTTCGAGAACCCGATGACCTGGATCGAGTCCTGCGGGTACCTGGTGCGGACCAGGGCATGCAGGGCGAGGGCCGTCTGCTTGGCGGCGCTCCAGGTGCCGCGCAGCGCCATCGAGTAGGACAAGTCCACCAGCAGGCAGACAGCTGCCGCCGCCCGCCGTTCGGTCTCGCCGACCTCGAAGTCGCTGACGGACAGCCGCACCCGCGGACCGGCCGGCCCGTCCCGGGTGCCGGACCATGCGCGCTGCCCGCCGGGCGACCCGCCAGGATCATCGGACGGCGCGTCAGGGCCGGCCGCAGGCTCAGTGACCGATATCCCGCCCCGCAGCAGCGCGTTCCGTACCGTCGCCGCCGTGTCGATCGCCTGCTCGTCGCCGAAATGCCACGGCCGGGTGCTGCCGGTGTACTCGCCGGCCTGCCCGGCGTCGTGCTGGTCGTGATCCCCGTGACCGCCCTCCGGCAGGTCGGCGAAGACGCGGCGCAGGGCGGTCTCGCCGAGCCTGCGCACCGCCTTAGGCGTCAGCTCCAGCTTCCCTTCGGACCGCTCCAGGTATCCCTGCCGCTCGAGTTCGCGCTCGATCTGGCGGAGCGCCTCCATATCGTCGACCGCCTGCCGGCCGAGCGCGCGCCTGACCGCGTCCTCGTCGACGTCATCGAGCCGCGCGCCGGGGTAGTCCTGCCGCAGCGCGTCCTCGAGCTCGGCGAGGTCAGCGAGCTCGGCGAGCGCCGTGGTCGCGTCGCCAAGGCCAAGCGGTTCCTGGCCGCTCATCTGGTCGCCTGGCCACCCGTCGAGGTCCATGTCCGGCCGGCGGGACCGCAGTGCCTCGGCAAGCCGGGCCATCTCGGCCGCGAGCCCGGCGTCCTCCAGGGTCTGCGACATCAGCCCGGACAGTTCCTGACGCTGTGCCTCGGTGAGCGAGCCGAGCAGCCGCTGCGCCGCGGACATCCGGCGGACCAGCGAGTCGACGAGCTGCTCGAGATTGCCCGGCTGCTCGGGGAACAGATCGCCGAACTCGGCCATGAAGTCGTCGAAGTCCTGCTGGGTGTGGGTGCCGCGGGCGTCGGCGTCCAGCATCGCGTTGAGCCCGGCCATCATGTCCTTGACCCGCTGCATCGCCTCGGGATCGGGCTGCTGCAGGGTCTGCTTCATGCCGCGGAACTGGCTGTCAAGCACCTCCCGGCGGAGCAGGTCCTTCAGCCGCTCGAAGGTCTCCCTGGCCGTGGCCGAGCGCCACTCGTAGTCAGCGAGCTGCCGGATCGCCTGGGCGGTGTCGGCGGGCAGCGCGTCAAGCTCGGCCTCGCGCAGCCTGGCCTCGTCGGCCGGATCGGGGAACAGCTCGGCGCGCTCCTGGCCGATCGCCGTGTCGAGCAGCGCGCGGGCCTGTTCGAGTATCCCGTCAAGGCGGCCCCTGTCGCGGATCTCCCGCTGCCGCTCGCGGACCCGGCGGAGCAGGTCATCGAGGCCCTGATGGCCGGACAGCCCGCGCCGCAGCAGGTCACGCAGTGCACTGGCCGGATCCGAGCCGCCGAGCACCGAGTCCCCGAGCGCGTCCACGGCGCCGCGGACGTCATAGGGCGGCTCAAGCGGGTCGGGCCCGTCGTGATACTGGCCATACCGGTAACCGCTCACCGACTGCTCCCTAGGTGCGGTAGACGGCGCCGCCGTCAATGGTGTCCTTGGACAGCCGCCGCATCAGGTAGAGGCCCTCCAGCGTGAATTCGAGCGCGGCTGCGGCCTCGCCGAATGACTCGCCGCCGTCCATGCCGAGCCGGCCCATGATCTTCGCGAGCCCGGGAACCTCGCCGATCCTGCGCAGCAGGTCAGGCGCGGGAGTCAGGTCGCCAGACTCCACGCTGCGGCCCTCCTCGAATTTAGCCAGCAGGCCGGCCAGGTCGGCGCTGCCCAGCGTGGCACGGAAGGTCTCGGCGATGGCCCGGCGCAGCAGGTGCTCGAGCACCTCCTGCTCCCGGCCCTCCTCGCTGACCTCGAACTCGACCTTGCCGCGGAGCGTGCTCACGATCGAGGGCAGGTCGCAGACCCTGGCCACCGG
Organism: Streptosporangiaceae bacterium; assembly: GCA_035299845.1. Taxonomy (GTDB): domain Bacteria; phylum Actinomycetota; class Actinomycetes; order Streptosporangiales; family Streptosporangiaceae; genus Palsa-506. The sequence continues at coordinate 4,703 of DATGVY010000067.1, read as the reverse complement.
CTGCGCCTCGCCGCTGATCGCGGCGCGCCGGACCGCCGAGGCGGCGACCGCCTCGGTGGCCGCGATGGCGAATCGCGCGGAGACGCCGGAACGCGCGTCAACCGCCGGCGATGCGCGCACCAGCCGGGTGAACCGCGCGATCACCTGCACGAGATGCCCGGGCACCGCGGCGCCGGGCTCCTCGCCATCCCAGGCAAGCCGTGACTCCTGCCGGATCAGGGCCAGCTCGGCGGCGAGCGATGTCGGGTAGTGCGTGCGGATCTCAGCGCCGAACCGGTCCTTCAGCGGGGTAATGATCCGCCCCCTGTTGGTGTAGTCCTCGGGGTTGGCGCTGGCCACGAGCACGAGATCCAGCGGCAGCCGGAGCGCGTACCCGCGGACGCCGATGTCGCGCTCCTCCAGCACGTTGAGCAGCGCCACCTGGATCCGCTCGGCCAGGTCCGGCAGCTCGTTCAGGCAGAACACGCCCCTGTTCGTCCGTGGCACCAGCCCGAAGTGGATAGTCTCCGGGTCGCCAAGCGTGCGGCCTTCGGCCACCTTGACCGGATCGATGTCGCCGATCAGGTCGCCGACGCTGGTGTCCGGGGTCGCGAGCTTCTCGCCGTACCGGTCGCTGCGATGCCGCCAGCTGATCGCCAGGTCATCGCCGTGGGCGGCGGCCAGGCGGCGGCACCGCGCGCACACCGGGGCATACGGATGATCGTTGATCTCGCAGCCCGTGACGGTCGGCGTCCATTCGTCGAGCAGCCCGGTCAGGGTCCTGATCAGGCGCGTCTTGCCCTGGCCGCGCGAGCCGAGCAGGATCACGTCATGTCCGGCGAGCAGCGAGCGCTCCAGTTGCGGCAGCACGGTCTGGCCGAATCCGATGATCCCGGGAAAGGGATCCTCGCCCGCCCGCAGCCGGGCGAGTAGGTTCTGCCGTATCTCTTGCTTGACCGTGCGGAATTTATGCTCACTGGCTCGCAGCTGCGCCAGCGTCGATGCCGCTGGCCGGACTGACCGGGCCGACTGGCCGGGCGGGTCGGCTATTGACTGGGATTCGCTCTTCGGGTCCACCGTTCGACACTATGTGCATGTTGGCGTGACGCGCACCTCGGGAGGCTGGCCGTGGAGACTGCCCGACCGGCTCTTGCGGTCGACATCGGCGGCACGAAGCTGGCCGCGGGGGTGGCCGAGCCTGGCGGCAGGCTGATCGCCTGGGAGCAGACGCCGACCCGTCGTGACCTGGACGCGGAACAGCTGTGGCGCACCCTGGACGCGCTGATCAGCCGGGCGCTTGACAGCGCGAAGGTCACCGGCGACGCGCAGTCCCTGGCGGGCGTCGGATGCGGCTGCGGCGGCCCGATGGAGTGGCCGTCCGGCCTCGTCTCCCCGCTGAACATCCCCGCATGGCGGGCATTCCCGCTCCGCGGCAGGCTGGTGGAACGTTTCCCCGGGCTGCCGGTCCGGGTGCACAACGACGCGATCTGCATGGCAGCGGGCGAGCACTGGCGTGGCGCCGGGCGGGGCACCAGCAACATGCTCGGCATGGTGGTGTCCACCGGCGTGGGCGGCGGGCTGATCCTCGACGGCGCTCTGTTCGAGGGCACGTCCGGCAACGCTGGGCACATCGGTCACGTGGTGGTCTACCCGGATGACGGGCCCCCGTGCGTCTGCGGCGGTGTCGGCTGCCTGGAGGCGATCGCGCGCGGCCCGGCCCTGGTCGGGTGGGCGCAGCGGCGCGGCTGGCGGCCGGGGCAGGCCGATGCCACGGCGAAGGACCTGGCCGACGATGGCGGGGCTGGTCACCCCGTCGGCGTGGCCGCCATGCGCCGTGCGGGCAAGGCGCTCGGCATCGCGATCGCTTCCGCGATGTACCTGTGCGATCTTGAGGTGGTCTCCGTCGGGGGCGGGCTTTCCCAGGCTGGCGCGCTGGTCTTCGGTCCGCTGGAGGAGGTACTGCGCGCGCACACCAGGATGGAGTTCACCCAGCAGGTTCGGGTGGTGCCCGCCGAGCTAGGCCAGGGCGCCGGCCTGGTCGGCGCCGCCGCGCTGATCTTCGCCGCGGACCGCTACTGGTCCGGCGACTGACCTGGCGAGCCGCCCCGCAGACCGCGGGCCGGGCGCCGGCCGGGCGAGGGCACGGCGACCGGCAAGGCGACCGGCCGGGCGAGGGCAAGGCGACCGGCAAGGCGACCGGCACGGCGAACCCCAGCCGCAGGACGCAGCCGGTAGCTGGCGGCCCAGTGCGACACTGCTGGCATGACGATGACGTCCTGGCAGGCCGGCTTCGACGACGTGGTCGCGGCCAGCGAGATTCTCCGCGACATCATCTTGGTGACGCCGATGCTGCACTCGCGGGTGCTGTCCGAGCGCATCGGCGGACCCGTCTACCTCAAGTGCGAGAACCTGCAGCGCACCGGGTCGTTCAAGGCCAGGGGAGCCTATCTCCGGATCGCCCGGCTTACCGCCGCCGAACGCGCCCGCGGGGTGATTGCGGCCAGCGCGGGCAACCATGCTCAGGGGGTGGCGTTCGCCGCCGCCCTGCTGGGGGCCAAGGCTACGGTCGTGATGCCGGACGGCGCCCCGCTGCCCAAGATCGCGGCGACCAGGTCGTACGGGGCGGAGATCATCTTGCACGGCGCCCGGGTGGAAGACGCGCTCGCGCATGCCATGGCGCTGGCGCAAGAGCAGGAGTCCGTCTTCATCCACCCGTTCGAGCACCCGGATGTCATCGCCGGCCAGGGCACGCTCGGCCTGGAGATCGTCGGGCAGTGCCCAGGGGTGCGCACGATCGTGGTCCCCGTCGGCGGCGGCGGCCTGGCGGCCGGGATCGCGATCGCGGCACGGGGCTCCGATCCTTCGATCCGGGTGGTGGGGGTGCAGGCCGAGGTGGTGGCGCCGTTCCCCGCATCACTCCTGGCCGGCCATCCGGTGCCGGTGGAATCCGCGCCGACGATGGCGGACGGCATCGCGGTCGCCAGGCCGGGGGATCTGGCGTTCGGCATCCTGGCCGAGCTCGCCGAGCGGATCGTCACGGTCTCCGAGGAGGCCCTGTCCCGGGCGCTGCTGCTCTGCCTGGAACGAGCCAAGCAGGTCGTGGAACCGGCCGGGGCAGCCGGTGTCGCGGCGCTGCTCGATGACCCGCGGTCGGTCGAACCGCCGGTGGTGGCCGTGCTGTCCGGCGGCAACATCGATCCGCTGCTGCTGGCCAAGGTGCTACGGCATGGCCTGTCGGCCGCCGGGCGCTACCTGACGTTCCGCTGCCGGCTGCCGGACCGCCCCGGCGCGCTCGCGACCCTGCTCGCCGAGCTGGCCGACCTTGGCGCCAACGTCCTCGACGTGGTGCACGCCCGGTTCACTCCGCACCTGCGGGTGGATGAGGTGGAGGTCCAGCTGCAGGTGGAGACCCGCGGCCCCGGGCACTGCGACGGGGTGATCGGCCAGCTGCGCAAGTCCGGCTACACGCTGATTTTCAGCTGACCCGGCGAACTTGTGCAGATCGCCTTATTTCCTGAACGGACCGGAACCGGCCGGTCCCGCCCTGCTGGCCACCCCGCTGCCCGGGGGACTCACCAGGGGCGTTGCTGCGGGGCGGCGGTCGGCGGCGGGACGCTGGTCTTGACGACGACGGTCCCGCTGCCCGGGGGGACTCACCAGGGGCGCTGCTGCGGGGCGGCGGTCGGCGGCGGGACGCTGGTCTTGACGACGACGGTGCTCAACGCCTTGTCATGCAGGCACTGCCGGCGCGGATCCCAGAGCAGCCACAGGTCGTCAAGCAAGCCGAAGATCCCGCCGGCCAGCGGGACGGCAGGCGCGAGGACGGACACGACGGCCCGGCCCGCCGCGGTGCCCCCGCTGATCTTCGATCGCCCGTCAGCAGTGACCACCATGGTGCCGAGCGCCCGCTTGCCGAGGGTCTGCCCCCACCTGGCGTGCTGGAGCCAGTCGTAGCAGAAGGAGATCGCGACGGTGAGGACGAGCAGCAGCAGGATGTCGCGGAGCAGGACGGTGCCCGCCTGGCTGATTGCGGCCTGCGCGGCGGGCGTGCTGCTGTCGGGGAACTGGACCGTGATCTGCCGGAGCCGGTGAATCTCCGCCAGCCCGGCCGGGATCCACGCCACGGCGGTGAGCGCGAACAGCACGATCCCGTCGATGAACCGGGCCAGCAGGCGCTGCCACCATTCCGCCAGGCTCGGATCCCTGCCCTGGTAGGCGCTGGGCTGATAGCCGCCTGCCGGGGCCGGATAGGCCTGGTAGGGCGAACCGTACGGTTGCTGGGCCAGCTGGCCGTACGGCGGCTGGCCGTAGCCCGGCTGGGCTGGCTGGCCAAAGGGCGGCGGGGGCTGCTCGGTGTAGGGCGGCACCGGTGCGGGCTGAGTGTAGGGCCGGTACGGGACGCCATGGGGCTGCTGCCCGGCGGGCCCGGCGGGGCCGTAGGGATCCTGGCCGGGCGGCGGCTCTTTATATGCGCCGTCATAGGGTGCTTCGCCCGGGTCCTGCGGTGGCTGGGTCACCCGGCTATGATGCCCTACTCCGGATTGACCTGCTCATTTATCGGGATGTCAGGCAATGAAGTCACAGGTCTGGCCAGGCGGCATGGCTGCCAATGGCTCGCTATCAGAGGTTCCCGCGGCGGGCCTGCTCCCGCTCAATGGCCTCGAAGAGCGCCTTGAAGTTGCCCTTGCCGAATCCCTGCGACCCGTGCCTTTCGATGAGCTCGA
>DATGVY010000066.1:0-3502 GCA_035299845.1 Streptosporangiaceae bacterium | reverse complement strand
CCGCGTCCATCAACCCAGCGAACACCACCGGACCCGCCGGCCGGCACGCTTCCAGTGACAACGTGCTGCACCGTTATCCATACAACCCGCAGACAGCGCACAGTCCGCACCGGCTACATTTCCGCTTCTGCCGCCGACCGGCTGTGGTTCGCCGCGGCGCTGGGATCAGTTCGCCGGTGCCATTCCGCTGACTATTGCCCGGGCTACCGGGGAGGGGTCTGCTCCGTCGAGGGTGAAGCCGTCGGCTGCCTCGATGGCGGGCTGGGCCATCATCCGGGGGACGGTGCCCCGATGCGGCCAGGTCGCGGTGTGCACGATGAACGGGTGGCACAGGTACACATCGCCGGCCCGGCCAGTGGCCTCGGCGGCGCGCCGGCACAGCACCGATGGGCGGAGCCCGGCGGCCACGTCCCCGCCGGGCATGCCCGCCTCCCCGGCCGGAGCCAGGATCGGCGGCACGAACAGGTGCGATCCGGTGATCAGCCGGGTGGGCGCATCGTCGGGGCCGACATCGGAGAACAGGAACAGCGCGAGCAGGCCCCGGCCGCGGGACCGCAGGTTCGTCCAGTACTCGCTGCCTCCCCACCAGGTGCCCTCGATGTGGTAGCCCACCTCACCGGGGTACTCCTCGGACGGGAACCGCACCGGCACGGTGCCGCCCACCCCGTGCCGCCGGGTCCACCGGCCCGCTCCGATCAGCTCGTCACAGGCGGCGGCCAGCACCGCAGAGGCCGCGGCCTCGGCGAATGGCTCGCCGTCGGGACAGGCGATCCTGACCAGCGGCGGGTTCCACGTGGCACGGTCCGCCCGTGAGATACCGTGCCCGGCCAGGGACTCCCAGATCATGTCCCGGCATGCCCGGGCCGTGCGCTCGCTGAACGCGCCGCGCACGGCGAGGTAGCCGTCACGCACGAACGCCTCTGTATCCACCCGGCCAATTGTGCTTCGCCGGCTTCCCTTGGCCACAACGGTTTTCCCCAGAACAGCCATCGGCCGGACCTCAGCGGTGCACTCTCATGCCGCATAGGACGCGCACGCCAAGTCAGGGAGGATCTGGCCACCGGACGACTTCGGCGCTCGCGGCATCGACATGCATCTCGGCCAGCGGACGGCGACCTTCGGCGGACCACGCCCCGCCAAGTCGGCGGCCAGCGCCTCGGGACGCACAGGTCACTGACATCGTTACGCTGAGTGACGGTGAGGGCAGGGATAACGCGCGCAGTGCCGCCGATCTGCGCGCCGACCGAAGCATGACGGCATAGCTCGCGCCTCGCACAGATCAGGATGTTCGGCGCGGTTGCCAACGCTCACTCATGCCTGTTGATGAACTACGGGACGCCGCAGCAGCTCAGAAGACCCGCCGACGAGAGGCTACGTGTCGCGACGCTACTGGATGGCTTTCCAGAAGAACGGCTGTCCGCCTGCCTGCCACGTTCCGGCCAGCCCAGGGGTCGCTGCGGCAACGGCATCAGATTCGGGAAGCCGGCGGATCGTGCTGGCGCGATCCGGGCTGTCGGCCATCTTCCAGGCACCGGGACCGGTCAACCGCACGGTAACGCCGTTCGCTGGCAGACGTGTCCATCCGTCCTGCCCGGATGTACTGCCGTCATCCCCCCAGTCTTAAACCCGCGCGTTTCGTGCCCGGCAGTATGGCTGCCGGTGCTGTCGCGCGCTGGCGGTCGATCAGCGCGAGTATCAGCGCCGGGACGGTGATGGCCGAAATGACGATGATGCCGCTGCGGTAGGCGTCCGCGAATGATCCGCCTCCGCGGAGCGTGGTAAAGAACGCCGAGCCGGCCGCCGCGATGCCGATCGAGGCGCCGATGCGCTGCCCGGTCTGGTAGAGGCCGCCGGCGGCGCCGGCCTGCGGGAGCGGCACTGCGGCCAGGGTCAGGCTCTGGTTCGGCGCGAGGGTTATCCCGCCGCCGATCCCGGCCACGAAGACCGGCGCGAGTGCCGCCCAGCCGGTGTCGTGGTGGGGTACCAGGCTGACCGCTAGCGCGCTGGCAAGGAATCCAGCGAGCATCAGCGCGAGCCCGGCAGCGACCAGGTCCCGGCCGTGCCGGGCTGCCTGTGATCCGGCGATCGCACCGGACAAGGCGGCGCCGGCGGCGAACGGCGTGATGGCGGTGCCCGCTTCGATGGCGCTGTACCCCTGGCCCAGCTGCAGCATGAGCGTGAAGATGAAGAATATCGGGGTGAACGCGGCAAAGTACAGCGTGATCACGCTGACCCCGACGGTATACGAGCGGTTACGGAACAGGCGCACGTCCAGGACGGGATCGGCGGCTCGCCGCTCCCGCCGTATGAACGCGGTAAGCACGACGGCGGCACTGAGCAGCAGCCACCACCGCCAGGCGCCCCAGTCGCCCTGGATGAAGGGCAAGAGTACGAGCGTGATCCCCAGGCCGAGCAGCCAGGCACCCGGAAGGTCGAGGCCAGGCCGCCGTCCAGGGGTTCGAACGTGGCGGGGCAGCAGCCTGGCCGCGAGCGGTATCAGTGCCAGGCCGACGGGAACGTTGACGTAGAAGACCGCCCGCCACCCGGCGCCGACGCCGAAAGCGGCGATCAGCGCACCGCCGGCAAGCGGCCCGATCGCGCTCCCGACTGACACGACTGAAGCGAAGTAGCCGAACGCCTTCCCTCGCTCCGCCCCCTGGAACAGCTGCTGGATGGTGGCGCTGATCTGCGGGTTGAGCAGGCCTCCTGCGGCACCCTGCGCGATCCGGGCGGTGACTAGGACTGCCGCTGTGGGCGCCGCGCCGCACACCGCGCTGGCAGTCACGAAGACGGCAAGCCCGGTGACGAACAGCATGCGGTGGCCCATGATGTCCCCAAGCCGCCCCGCTGGCACGAGGAGCAGGCCGAAGGCCAGGGAGTACCCGGAGACGATCCACTGCAGGAGACTGCCGGAGGCGTGCAGTTGCGAGCTGATCGTCGGCAGCGCGACATTGACGATCGATACGTCCATGAACACGATAAACCCGCCTGCCATGCAGACCAGCAGCGCGTACCGGCGTTCACGGCTGGTGCGCGCGGCCGTGCCGGCTGTGTGGACGTTGGCCTTCGGCATGAGATCTGTCCCCGTCTGCGCGGATGGGATGGGCGTCCTGCGTGGGTGGTCCCGCCTGCCGCGCGTCGCGGACCACCCGTTACTGGTGTTCAGCCGCCCCGAGCGTGCGTTTCAGTAGGCGGTGGCCTGGCTGATTGCGGTGTCCGCAGCTTTGCCGCCTGTCCCCATGCGAAGGGTCGGCGGAGTCGTTCATCCGGCGGCCGGCTGGCGGATGGCTGCGATCTCGGCGAGCTGTGCGCGCGCCGCGGCTACCAGTTCGGCGTTCGTGTTGGCGTGTCCGGCCAGGCCCTAGGGCACCTTCGGTGCCAGGACTTTGACGCTTGTCCTGAGTTCTCAAGCAGACGTAGCGTTGATACAGCCCGCTCCACATTTGCAGGCAGAGCCCTGACCAGCCACTTTGGGTGGCACAACCGACGCGAGGACCGGTCG
>DATGVY010000065.1:0-2350 GCA_035299845.1 Streptosporangiaceae bacterium | reverse complement strand
CAGAGGCTGCCGCCGTGCGCCGGCGACACTGCGCCGGGTCACGTAGCGCTCCCAGGCCACGAAGACGACGATCAGGGCGGCGCCGCCGAGGATGCCCGTCAGCGTGACGGCGTCGCTCCAGCCGTTCTGCCCGGCCTTGATGAAGCCGAAGGTCAGCCCGGCGAGGCCCAGGCTGGAGAGCCCGATTCCGGTGACATCGATCGGGCGGCCCCGCTCACCATGCGACTCGGGCATCAGCAGGACGACTGCGGTCAGGGCCAGCACTACGACCGGCACGTTGATCAGGAAGACCGAGCCCCACCAGAAGTTGTCCAGCAGCCAGCCGCCCAGCAGCGGGCCAACCGGATAGCCGATGAAGGTCGCGCCCATCACGATCGCGATCGCCCGCGGCCGCTCTTGCGCGGTGAAGAGCACCGGCAGGACGGCGATCGACATCGGCAGGACGGCCGCGGCGCCGAGCCCGAGTACGGCGCGGGCCGCGATCAGCCCGCCGGAGGACGTGGCGAAGGCACAGGCCGCCGAGCTGGCCCCGAACACCACCAGCGCGATCAGCAAGAGCCGCTTACGCCCGAACCGGTCACCGAGCAGGCCGGCCGGCAGCAGCGCGGCGGCCAGTACCAGGCTGTACGCGGCGGAGAACCACTGCAGGTCGCTCGTGGAGGCGTGCAGTTGCGCGGAGAGCGTGGGCAGCGCCAGGTTAAGCACGGTCAGATCAAGGCCGACGACCAGCACGCTGGCCGCGATGGCGACCAGCGCCCACCACCGGCGCCTGTCGGATACGTTCATGACGTTCACCCTCTTTCCAGAGTCTCTCGTAAGAGAAAGTTACTCTCATAAAGATGTGACTGTCAAGAGCCAGGATGAGCGTCGCTGTACCCGGCCGCGTGGTGCCCCTCCCTGAGGGCCGGCTTCCCGGATGGTGAGAAATTCGTATGAATCGCACCTGTGGCCGCCTGGATGCCGCTAGCGCATTTGTCGGCGCGGCGCCGGCGAGGTTATCTGGATGGTGACAGCCGTCCGTACCCATAAGGAGCGTTACCGTGTCCGGCGCACGTCGGATCATCGTCGGTGCGAGCGGATCGCCCGGAAGCCTGCAGGCGCTGCGTTTCGCGGCGGACCTGGCCCGCGACCGCGATGCCCCGCTGATCCCTGTTCTCGCCTGGCTGCCCCCCGGGGGTGACCTGGCCGACCGCCGTCAGCCCTGCCTCTACCTGCGTGAGGTCTGGAAAGAGGCCGCCTGGCAGCGGCTCTGGGAGGCCCTCGACCGAGCCTGGGGCGGCGTGCCCGCGGATCTTCGGGCCGCACCTGCCGTGCAGCGCGGCGAGGCCGGCCCGGTACTCGTCGATGTCGCCTGCCGGACCCGGGACCTGCTCGTCGTGGGCGCCGGCCGCCGCGGCCCGCTGCGGCACCTGATCGGCAGCCGGGTGAGCCGCTACTGCCTGGCGCACGCCCACTGCCCGGTCGTCGCCGTCCCGCCCTCCGACCTGGCCCGGGAGGCGGCGCACCGGCTGGGCGGCCGGGTGTTCTCCCGGCGGGCGCTGACCCCGGGCCGGCTGGCCCTGCCCCCAGCCAGCTAGCCGCCCGCGGAGCCGCGCCGGCTAAGGCGTGTCCCGCAGACCCGCCTAGCTGGCTGCTACCGGGCGGCCAAGGCCGACGTCAGCAGCGCACGGACCTGGTGCGCGATCTCGATGTCCTCCCGTGCCGTGACGACGAGCGTGCGCACCGCGGCGCCGTCGGCGGAGATGTCGGCGTCGCTGTGGGCAGAGTGGTTGCGCTCGTCGTCCACGGCGATGCCGAGGAAACCGAGGGCCGCGCTGGCCCGGATGGGCGCTGAGTGCTCGCCGACGCCGCCCGCGAAGACCAGCGCGTCCAGGCCGTCCATGGCGGCGGCCATGGCCGCGATCTGCTGGCGCAGCCGGTGGGTGTAAACGTCCCGGGCGAGCACGGCGGCCGGCTCGCCGGCCTGCGCGGACCGGATGACATCGCGCATGTCGGCCGAGCCGGCCAGCCCGTAGAGCCCCGACTCATGCTCAAGCCCGGAGGCCAGTTCGGTCACCGGAATCCCGCCGTCACGCAGCAGCCAGACCAGCAGGCCCGGGTCGGTGTTGCCCGGCCTGGTGGCCATCACGAGCCCGTCGAGCGGCGTGAAGCCCATCGTGGTGTCCACGCTGCGGCCGTAGCTGACGGCGGCCAGCGAGGCCCCGGCGCCGAGATGGCAGGTGATCATCCTGAGCTTGTCGGGCGTGGTGCCAAGCAGTGCCGCCCCGCGCCGCGCCGCGTATCCATGGGACAGCCCGTGGAAGCCGTACCGGCGCAGCCCGAACCGGTCACGCCAGGCGGCGGGCAGGGC
>DATGVY010000064.1:0-26932 GCA_035299845.1 Streptosporangiaceae bacterium | reverse complement strand
CTGCTCGCCAGCCGCGCCAAGTCAGGGGAACCAACCGCGCCACGGCCTTGAAACCAGCGCACTGCGACCGTTGTCCTTGCCGCGTGCAGCGCCCTGGCCAGTGCCGTGGCGTCCGCCACGAGAGCGTCCCCGGCTGACCGGATCACGCCGCCGCCGGCGATCGCCGCGGCAGCGCTCGCACGCCATATCGCGCCTGCCATTCTCATCAAACCACCCGTGCTCCGACCGTGCGACGGCGCACGGCGGTGCGCCGGCTGGTCGGATGTAGGCAAGCCGGCGGTCATGCAGGCGCCGTGCCGCCGCGGTGGTGACGGTGTGAAGGAACGCGCGCTGGCGCTGCCGGTCAGGCGCGCGGCAAGGTCAGCGTCATCTGCGTGCCACATCCGGGCTGGCTGCTGGCCGCCAGGTCGCCGCCATGCGCGCGGGCGAGCTCCGCGGCCACCGACAGGCCGATGCCGCTGCCGGAGACCTGTGCGGCCTGCCGCCCGCGCCAGAATCGGTCGAAGATGCGGGGCAGTTCGCTCGCGGGTATGCCGGCACCGGTATCGGCGACCTGCAGCACCGCGGCGGACCCAGCCGGACCCGACCGGATGACGACGCGGCCGCCGGACGAGGTGAACTTCAGCGCGTTGGTGAGCAGGTTGGTAATGACCTGGTGCAGCCGGTCCGGGTCGGCACGGACTTCTACCGGGGTCAGCCGCCGGTCCAGGGTGATGCCGGCTGCCTCGAACCTGCCGGCCAGGCTGTCGGCCGCGGTGGCAGCGATGTCTGCCAGGTCGCGGCGGCTCAGGTCCAGCAGGAGGGCGGCGGCGTCGGCGGCGGCCAGGGTCTGCAGGTCGCCGACCATGCGCGCCAGCCGCAGCACCTCGTCGCGCAGCGAGGCCAGCTGGCCCGGGGTTGGCTCGGCCACGCCGTCGAGCAGCGCCTCGTGGCCCGCCTGCAGGACGGCGATAGGGGTGCGCAGCTCGTGGGCGACGTCGGCGACCAGGTCGCGGCGCATCTGCTCCTGCCGGTCCAGCGTGTCAGCCATCTGATCGAAGGCGGTCGCCAGCTCGCGGAGCTCACCGGGCGCGGAGATCAGCCCAACCCGCGCGGCGCGGTCCCCGCTGCCCATCGCCCGGGCAACGACGATCAGCCGTCTGACCGGCCGCGTTATCCGCCGCGCGGCGCCCAGGCCGGTCAGCAGCGCGAGCAGTGCCGCAAGCCCGGCGGCCCCGGCGATGGCCCGCCACAGCGCGATCCGCAGGGCATGATCGGCGCCGGCGAGCCCGGAAGCGGTGAACCGGACCACTGCCACGCCCACCCGCTGGCCCCTGGCCACCACGGCGGCGCTGACCCGCGGGCCGGCCGCGTGCCTGCCGAATCCCGGCGAGGAGGCGACGGGCCGGCCGGCCCAGTCCATTATCTCGGTATCCGCGCCGACGCTGGCGGCGAGGTCCAGCACCGGTGACAGGTCAGCAGATGCCCAGCTGTCGCTGCGGTCCCACGCGCCCGCTGCGGCCACCGCGATCGCGCTGGCCAGCTCGTAACGCTGGCGGCTGGCCAGGTGCGAGACATCCGCCGCAGCGAACGCGGCCATCAGCCCGGCCAGCAGCGCCACCGCGGCTAGCGCGACCGCGAGGAACGCGAGCGCCAGCCGCAGCCCGATCGCGTCGCTGCGGGTGCCGGAGCGGGTCGGCCCGGAACCGGCCTCAGCCATCGCGAGCCAGGCCCAGCCGGTAGCCGCTACCCAGCACGGTCTGCACGATCCGGGGATTGCCCGGGTCGTCCTCGATCTTCCTGCGCAGGTTCTTCACATGCGAGTCGACGGTGCGCTCGTATCCCTCGAACTCATACCCGCGCACCCGGTTGATCAGCTCGAACCGGGAGTAGACCCGTCCCGGCACGGAAGCCAGCGCCACCAGAACGCCCCACTCGGTCGGGGTCAGGGCGACCTCCGCGCCGCGCACCCGGGCCAGCCGCCGCGGCTCGTCGATGACCAGCATGCCGTCGCCGTAGCTGGAGACTGAATGCTCAGCTGCCGGGCCGCCGCGCCGCAGGATCGCCTGCACGCGCAGCACCAGCTCCCGCGGGCTGAACGGCTTGGTGACGTAATCATCGGCGCCCAGCTCCAGCCCGGCGATCCGGTCTTCCTCGGCGCTCTTGGCGGTCAGCATGAGGATCGGGACAGGCGCGGCCGCCCGCAGCTCCCTGGCCACCGTCCCGCCCGGCACATCCGGCAGTCCCAGATCCAGCACGACCAGGTCCGGGGATGCCGAGGCCGCCAGCATGATCGCCTCCGCACCGGAGCCTGTGGACAGGACGGTGAGCCCGGCCCGCTCCAGGTAGGACCGAACCAGCTCGCGCAGCTTGCGCTCGTCCTCCACCAGCAGCACGGTCGCCGCCATGCGCCCTCACCCGCCTCTTCGCCGGCCGGCCGCCCGCCGCACGTCCGGTCCGTTCCATGATCGCGCCAGGCAGGCCCTTCGGCCCCAGGTGCGGCCGGCGCCGGTGAACTGATCGCAATCTTCATACGTTCACCATGACAGTTTCACCTGCCCCGCACCGTGTCCCGGTGCACTGACGCCATATGCACCAGGGGCAGGGGACGGCGAGCATGACCGGCAGTGACCTGATCGTGGCGGCGCCCTGGGTCATCTTCGGCGCCTGCCTGGCCGTCATCTATGCCCGGCTGCTCTGCACGCGCCAGCCCTTGTGCAGACGCGCCATCCGCGGATAACCCGCTCCGGGTAGGCCAGCTGGTCTGGGAAACCGCACGCCTGGGAGGTTCTCCACCAGATCCACACAACCGCTGCACGTTGCCTGCGCCCGCGCGTGCTCTGCTGGAAAGACCACGCGAACGCCAGACCATGAAGGGTTGTGATGGCCGTTTCCGATCTCGCCCGTGCCTGGCGGCTGCCTGCTCTGGGCGCCAGGGAACGCTGATGACCGGCCTGTCGCAACTGGACGTCAGCTCCCTGCTCTCCTACGCCGTTGCCGTCCTGTTCCCCGCGCTCGACGCGCTCCTCCCGGTGCTGCCCAGCGAGACCGCGGTCATCGCGCTTGGCGTTGCCACGGCCGGCAGCGCCGATCCTCGCATCGCACTGCTGATCGCGCTCGCCGCGTTCGGGGCGTTCCTCGGCGACAATGCCGCATATCTGCTGGGCAGGCGCTTCGGCCCGGCCGTCAGCGCGCGGCTGTTCGCCGGCGAGCGCGGCTCGCGCAGGCGCGCCTGGGCGGAACGCTCCCTCCAACGTTTCGGCGCGCGCATCATCATCGCCTGCCGGTTCATCCCCGGCGGGCGCACCGCGGTCACCCTGACTTGCGGCGTGATCGGCTACCCGCGGCGCAGCTTCGTCCCCGCGACCGCCTGCGCGGGTGCGATCTGGGCCAGCTATGCGTTCTTCATCGGCCGGATTGGCGGCAAAACTTTCGAAGACCGGCCATGGGCCGGGCTGCTGCTGGCGCTTGCGCTCGCGCTTGTGGTCAGCGCGGTGATCGAGGCGGCCCGGCGGGCGTGGCGGTGGCGGAACAGCGACCGGGACTACCCGCGCCCGGGCACGGTGCGCGGGCAGGAGGCCACGGTCACGTCAACGGCAGCGCGCGTCATGGCAGCAGGCCAGCCGCCTGCAGATGCCGGGTAGTTTGCGCAAGCCCTTCTCCACGCCGCCTACATAGGCTGCCCATCTCCGCTCCACGCCCTGGCGATCTACTGCGGCCATGGGAACCCCCGCACGTGACGGCGCTGGCATGGCAGCCGTCTCGGCGACGGCGACGGCACCTCCTCGGTCTCTCAATGGCGGCGGCCGCGGCGGTGCCTGCTGCGGTGCCGCGACCGTCATCATGCGCGACCCACTGGGGCAGCAAGTCCAAGCACGCGGGAACGCCGGGAAAGTCATCCGGGGAGTTACCTCGATCGGCCTCGGCGTGCGCGCTGGGCTGCCATTTCGCGTCCTTGCCCTGAAGGGGCCGGACCAGCAGTCACAGCTCGTGATCGACGTTGCCTATCACCGATAGCGCCAGGCCCGGCTCGCCCCCGGCCGCACCCGGGGGTCCACGGCGGGGGCGAGCCTTCCTCAGCTGAGCGCGGCGGCGCGGTCAGCGGGCCGGCGACACCGGCGCAGCGCCCCGGCTCCGGTCCGCGGTGTCCGACGCCGCGGCGAACGTCGCCGCGATCAGCTTGAGCGGCTCGTTCCTGTGCGGGGGCTGACTCCGTCATCACGCTGCTCCTTCTGATGGTTGCTGGGAAGCCGAGGCTGAGCCCCGGCTGGCGGTCTGGCCGGGCTGTCACCGCCGTGGTCCGTGTCACCGGCTGGGAGCGCCAGGGCGGCGGGGGCCAGCAGGGCGATTCCGGCCACGGCGATCGCGGCGCCGGATAGCTGGATCGCGAGCATGGACGGGGAGGTAGCCAGGCGTTCGTCGAACACGGCCGTTCCGATGACCACCCCGGAGATGGGTTCCACGGCGTCGATGACCGGCAGGCTGGCGGTGAGCTGGCCGGCCTGATAGGCGCTCTGGGACAGCAGCAGCCCGGCGAGGCCAAGCGTGATCAGCGCCCAGGGCTGCCAGTGGCCCAGGATGCTCGCCGGGCTGGCGTCGCGAAGCAGCCGGGAGGCACTTAGCGTGACGGCGGCGGTCAGGCCGAAGGTGACGCCGGCAGCTGCGGCGAGCAGCCCGGCGCGTACCGCGTCACGACGGGCTTTGCCCACTGTGACAGCCGCCGCGCAGGCGAGCGCGACGGCGCCGAACGCGAGCAGCCATTCCGAGGCCGGCGCGTCGGAGCGGCCTGAGGAGGGTGGCGAGGTCGCCAGGAAGATCCCTATGCCGCTGGCCACGAGCGCGCAGCCGGCCCAGTCGGGGCGGCGCATTGGCCGCCGCGACCACCAGGCTGCGAGCGCCATCGCGAACAGCAGGGTCGGTAGCCACGATCGGTGCGACCAGCGCGAGCGGGCCAAAGGCCAGCGCCAGGGCCTGCAGGCCGTACGCGGCGGCCGCCAGCACAATCCCGGCCAGCCAGGCCGGCCGGCGGGCCAGGTCGGCAAGCAGCCGCAACCGCAGTGTCTGGCCGGCAGCGGCCTCGCGGGCCTGCCGGTGCTGAAGCACCGCGGCCACGCCGAACGAGCCCGCCGCCGCCAGCGCCGCGAGGACGGCGACTACGGTCCCGGCCACGGCATGTTGGCTACCTCGCGGTGGGCAGCCCGCAGCAGGTGACGACGCGGATCCACGGTCGCTCCCTCCTCGCCTTCCAGCGGCACAAGCGCTGACCGCCCGTGCCGGCCGCCAGCTCCCTGCGTGCGCGGGAGCCTGACTGATCAAAGCCGGTGGAAGTGGAAGCGGGATGCCTTCGCTGTGGCGCGCCTATGGAGAAGCGCCGGAGCGAACCTCTGACGGTTCGACGTCGGAACGCCGGACGGCGGATCAGGGTGCCGACCGCCGGCCGCGCGCCCTGGGCCGTGGTCCGCAGCGACTACCGGGCCTACGTGGCGGAAGTTGTCTCTGTCAACCCTAGCGATCCTTGGTCGCTAGCCGCTTGCGCCCGGACCTTTGGCTGTGCTCGCGTGGCCGGCAGATACGGTCATCTCGGCCGGGTGAGCCAGCGTCTGGTAGACCACGCAATAGCGTTCGGTCAGGGTGAGCAACGTTTCGATCTGCCCGGCGCTGGCATCGGTATCGAGCTCGAAGGACAGGCGGATGGACCTGAATCCCACCGGCGCGTCCTTGCTCACTGCGAGCGTCCCCCGGAAGTCCAGGTCACCCTCGGCGGTGACGGTTCCCCTGGCGACCGGAATCTGCAGCGACGTCGCCACGGCCCGCAGCGTGACGCCTGCGCACGCCACGAGCGCCTGCAGGAGCATGTCCCCGGAGCAGGAAAGCGAACCGTCCCCGCCGGTCGCCGGGTGCAGGCCCGCCTCAACCAGCGCTTTGCCGGTGGCCACTGAGCAGCTGATGGCCTGGTCGCCGAGATCGCCATGCGCCCGCAAGGTGACAACCGCTTGCCGAGGATTCTCGCGGTAGGCATCCTTGAGAGGCTGCTGCACGGCGCGCAGCACAGCGCTGTCCATGTTGCCCTCCAAGTCTGCGGCGCAGGTAGCGCCCGGGCGGCCGGAACGCCCGCCGGATACCAGGCTCGCAGCCCGTTGCAGCCCGTGTCCACCCGGCGCCACCGAAGCCGGACCGGCCGCATGACAACCTCAACAGCCATGGGAGGGCTTCACGGGACGTCGCCGTCAGCGCTGCTCGGCGGCGATCCCGCCAGCCACCTGCCCGCCCACCCCCGCCACGTTCGCCGAGCGCGGCAAGGCCAAGTCCGGGCATTGGCCGGCGGCCTGCCGTGCGAACGATGCCATTTCAGCGAGCAGCGCCCTGGCCACCGCATCGGAGCTAACGCCAAGCTCCGCCACCAGGGCCCAGCCGGCGACGACGGCGGCCAGGTGCGTGCACGCCCTACTCGTTAGCATGCACATGTGGATCAGCTCGAATGTGCGGAACCGCCTGATGACGCCCCCCGGTATGCGCCGGGTGAGCTGAGGTGATCACCTTCGAGGTCTCGTCGGCCTCCCCAGCGCAGGTCGATACCGATCTGCTCGTGCTGCCGTGTTACGAGGGACCAACCCAGGGCCCGGGGGTCACCGAGGTCGGCACGGCACTCGGAGTCAACCTCGTGGAGATACTCCGCCGACACCGGTTCTCCGCGCGCGTAGGCGACACCCTCGATCTAGTGAGCGTCGGGCACATCCCGGCCGGGAGCCTGGTGTTTGTAGGGCTTGGCCCGGCAGGCGAGGTGGACTCGGACGTGATTCGCCGATCGGCGATGAGGGCAGCCGGATGCATGGCGATGAGCGCCCGGGCGGCCACGACACTTCCGGCGGCGGGAATACTTCGGGGCGAGGCCGGCACCGGCGAAGAGGCCGCCAGTGCGTTCGCCGAGGGGCTGCTGCTTGGCGCGTATCGCTTCGATCGGTACAAGCGGGATCCCATCGACCTCGTCTCGCGAGAGAAGCCGGTTCTCGAGCGGGTGACCGTTCTAGCTGGCGCCGCCGAGCGCGCGCGGGTGGCGTCCGGCCTCCGGCACGGCGAGGTCTTCGCCCGCGCGGCGAACTGGGCCCGGGACCTGGTGAACGCGCCTGCTGCCGACGCCACCCCGGCCGCCCTGGGCGACGAGGCAGCGCAGGTCGCCCGGGAATGCGGAATGGCCTGCAAGGTGTGGGCGGCAGGCGACCTGGCCAGGGGCGGCTTCGGCGGCATCCTGGGAGTGGGGCAGGGAAGTATCAATGAGCCGCGGCTGCTCGAGCTCTCCTACAGTCGCGCTGGAGGCGCCCGCCCCATCTGCCTCACCGGCAAGGGCATTACGTTCGATTCCGGCGGGCTGTCGCTGAAGCGCTCGTCAGAGATGGAGTGGATGAAGTCCGACATGGCCGGGGCGGCCGCGGTCCTGGCTGCGATGCGGGGCGCGGTCGAGCTCGACCTGCGCGTGAACGTGGATGCCGTCCTCCCGTTCGCCGAGAACCTCCCAGGGGGGTCGGCACTCCGGCCCGGGGATGTGGTGACCCAGCGTGGCGGCAGGACCTCGGAAGTCGCGGACACCGATAGCGAGGGGCGCTTGATCCTCGCGGATGCCCTGGCGTACCTCGCGGAGCGCAGGCCAGCCGCCGTCGTTGACGTGGCCACGCTCACCGACGCCGCCGGCCTGGGCGAAGCGCTGTGGGCCGTGATGGGCAACGATCCCGGGCTGATCGCCGAGTTGCTGGCCGCAGGCGAGGACGTCGGAGACCGTGGCTGGCAGTTGCCCCTGCCAGCTGCCTACCGGCATTACCTGGAATCCAGCGTGGCCGACATCCGCAACACACCGGAGGGCGCTCCCGACACCACTGTCATGGCGGGCTTGTACCTGAGGGAGTTCATCGCCGACATTCCCTGGGTGCACATCGACAATGGTTCCACGGCGTATCTGCTGCAAGGTGGTGACGGCTGGCCGAAGGGCGCCACAGGGTCTCCCACCAGGGCGATGCTCCGCTGGCTCGAGCGCCGCGCCGAGCACAGGCGATGAGCCGGGGCGCAGCGCGGCGGCTCATACCAGCCGTGAGCAGGAGGCGCCGCCCGCGGTCCAGTGCCCGGCCGGCGGTAACAGGCGGTCCGGCCCGATGCGCACGGAGTCGGACCATGGGCATAGCGCACCAGTCCTCATACTGTGTATGTTGTGCGAGAAGAGGTGAGGCGGCGGCGAGGCCGGCCTGGCTGCGGGAGAAGGCGTATCCGCCGTGCGGTCGTCCGTAGGATAATCGGCGCACCCCGCCGTTCCTGGGCGCTGTCCGCCGGAAAGGGGACATCATGCGCGCTCCGGTGACTCGACCCGCCCGCGCCCGCCTTCGTCGGGCCGCGCCGCTGCTCGCCCTGGCGCTCCTAGCGGCATGCACCGCCCAGCCGGGATCTTCGAGTCACGGGGTGAAGGAAGGCGGGGTCCTTCGCATCGGCACGAGCTACCCGATCGACTCCCTGAACCCGTTCGTCGCGCAGTCGGACTACTCGTACATGGCGTTCGAGTACATCTACCCCCAGCTAGTCCAGTACAACGCGAAGCTTGACATCGTGCCCGACTTCGCGACCAGCTGGACGACGTCCCCCGACGGACTCACCTGGACCTTCCATACCCAACCGCACGCCAAATGGTCGGACGGACGGCCGCTCACTGCCGAGGATGCGGCCTGGACGATCAACTCCGTCCTCAAGTACGTCAACGGGCCCACGGCGAACTCGGCCGGCGTCCTTGCGCACGTGGCCGGGGCGGACGCGCCCGGGCCGGACACGCTGGTGGTTCACTACAAGAAGCCAGTGGCCAACGTGCTCTCGCAGTTCCAGGGGATGTCCATCCTTCCGCGCCAGGTCTGGGCGCAATACTTCACCGGCAAGGGAACCGGGATCAAGACATTCCAGAACACCCCCCGCAGCGGCCAGCCGCTTGTCTCCGGCGGACCGTTCGAACTCGTGAAGTACGTGAAGAACCAGGTGGCGCTGTTCAAGCGAAACCCGGCATGGTACGGGCCGAAGCCGCATATCGAAGGCTTCGGCCTGCAGTTCTTCTCGAACGACGACGCGATGATCCAGGCACTCAAGACCGGGCAGGTGGACTTCATCGGCGAGTACACGCCGCCTACCGCGGTGGCCACCTTGAAGCAGGCCGGCTTTGTGGTGTCCACCCCGCCGTCCATCTCCATGAAGACGTTCATCATCAACGGCAACCCGAAGAAGACCACGCACCGCGAGCTGCTCAACCCGCTCGTCAGGGAGGCGATCGAGTACGCCACCGACCGCCAGCAGATCATCCGGACGGCCTGGCTCGGCTACGCCACCCCAGGGAGCACCATCGTGGCCGCCGCCGATGGCAGCTGGCACGACCCGAACATCCATCCGCTCCCGTTCAACCTGGCCAAGGCCAACCAGCTGCTGGATCAGGCGGGCTACAAGAAAGGGCCGGACGGGATCCGGATCGCCAACGGCCACCCGATGTCGTACAGCGTCATCTTCCCGCCGGACGAACGGGGAGCCGGCGACCGGACATTCCAGATCCTGCAGGCCGATTTCAGGAAGATCGGGATCCAGATCACCCAGCAGAACATGGACGACAGCGCCACCTTCAGCGCGATCTCGGCACCCGGCAACAAGTACCTCACCTTCGACATGGCGATGTGGGACTGGGTGCCGCCAGTCGATCCCGACTTCATGCTCTCGGTGATGACCTGCCAGCAGCTCGGCAACAACAGCGACAGCGGCTACTGCAACCCTGCGTACGACCAGGTGTACCAGCAGCAAGGGACGCTCACGAACCCGACGCAGCGCCAGCATCTCGTCTGGCGCATGCAGCAGATGATCTACAACGCCCGGCCCTACATCGTGCTGGTCTACCCCGACATCATCGAGGCGCACAGCCCGAAGTGGACGGGGTTCACTGTGGGGCCGGTGATGGGATCGGTGAACTCCCTCTCCGTCGAGACGCTGCTCCATGTGCATCACGTCTGACCCCCGTCGCGGCCGGCGGCGGCTACCGGGCCTGAGCCCGCCGGATGGCCGGCTCACCAGCTCCGCCGCGGGATCCGAGGGACCATGCGCGGCGCGGACTATGTGATCAAGCGGGCCGGATTCGCCCTGCTCACGATCTTCATCGCGATAACGATCAACTTCTTCCTGTTCCGGGTGCTCCCCGGCAACGCGGTGACCGACCTGTCCCGGGTTCCGCGCGCAACGTCGCAGCTACGGCGCGCCCTGACGGTCCAGTTCGGCCTCGACAAGCCGAAATGGGAGCAGTACCTGATCTACCTCAGGCAGCTCGCGCACGGGAACATGGGCATCTCCTACGCCTACCAGCAGCCCGTGTCCTCGCTGTTGCTGAACGCCCTCAAGAACACGATCCCGATGGTGACGATCGGCACGGTCGGCGCCATCGTTGTCGGGATCCTCACCGGGATACTCTCAGCCTGGCGGCGTGGATCCGTCAGCGATCATGTAAGCACGAACCTGGCCATCGCCTTCTACGCGTTCCCGACCCAGTTCCTCGGGCTGATGCTGCTGATCCTGTTCGGCGGGCTGCTGCCGACCTCCGGGATGGAGAACCCTTACGCCGGCGTGTTCGGGCCGGAGAGCCTGTTCGCGCGCCTGCAAGACATCGGCCTGCACATGACGCTGCCTGCCCTCACCCTGCTGCTGACGCTCTATGGCGAATTCACCCTGATCATGCGGTCCTCGATGCTCGAGACGCTGGGCGAGGACTACGTGCTCACTGCGCGGGCGAAAGGCATGTCCGACCAAAAGATCATCTCCCGTCATGTCCTACGGAATGCGCTGCTGCCGATCGCCACCATCGTGGCGCTTTCGCTGGGCTGGATCGCGGCGGGGGCAATCCTCATCGAGTTCATCTTCTCCTGGCCTGGTATCGGCCTGGCCTTGTGGCAGGCAATCAACCAGCGTGACTATCCGATGCTGCAGGGTGGCTTCCTCGTCCTGGCGGTGGCCGTCATCGCGCTGAACTTCATCGCGGACCTCGCCTATTTCAAGCTCGACCCGAGGATCACCGAATGAGCAACGTCGTCCTGGATCCAGGCCTGGCCATCGAGGGCGCCGCCGTCCGGTCGCGGGCCGGGTTCCTGCGCCATGTGCTGCTGGAACGAAAGGCCGCCACCGCGGGACTCGGCATCATAGCGTTCTTCGTGGCGCTGGCGATCGCCTCGCCGCTCGTCGCCCCTTACTCGACTACCGCCCAGACGTGCGCGGTGTTCGCCGCGCCGTCGGCCAGGCACTGGTTCGGCTGCGACGACGGAGGCATCGACGTGCTGAGCGAGATCATCTGGGGCGGCCGGATCTCGCTGATCATAGGTTTCGCCGCGACGATGATCTCGATGGTGATCGGCGGCGGCGTCGGGATCCTCTCCGGCTACTTCGGCGGGTGGGTCGACATCACGCTGATGCGGATCACCGACTACCTGCTGGTGATTCCCGACCTCGCATTCGCCATGGTGATCGCGGACGTGTGGGGACCGAGCCTGCTGCACGTCATCTTCGTCATCGGCATCCTGGAGTGGGCCGCGACCGGGAGGATAATTCGTGCCCAGGTGAAGAGCGTGAAGGAGCGCGTCTACATCAAGCGTGCCCGCTCGATCGGCGCAGGGAACGGCAGGATCATCTTCCGCCACATCCTGCCGCAGGTCGGGCCCTTGCTGATGGCAAACACCGTGCTCACGATCGCCGTCGCGATCTACCTCGAGACCGCCCTGGCCTTCCTCGGGCTTGAGGACCCGACCACGACCACCTGGGGCACCATTCTCGAGCACGCCTTCGAGCGCGCCGCCGTGAGCGCCGGCGCGTGGTGGGCAATCGTCCCCGACGGCATCGTGATAACCGCGCTGATCATGGGGTGCTTCCTGCTCGGCCAGGCCATCGAGGATGCCCTGAACCCCCGGCTCAAGGTGGCGCATCTGTCGATCAGGCGCTGGAGCCTGCGTCCGCTGGCCGGCAGGGGGTCTGACGCGATATGAGGCACCGGCCGCAGTGAGCATGCTCGAGATCCGTGACCTGCACGTATGGTTCCGCCTGCCGGACGGCGGCGAGCTGCACGCCGTGCGGGGCGTGAGCCTCGACCTGGCCCAGGGCGAGCGGTTCGGCCTGGTCGGCGAGTCGGGCTGCGGGAAGACCACCACGATCCTCGCCCTGATGGGCCTGCTGCCGCCAACTGCCGCAGTGGCCGGCGAAGTGCGGATCAACGGCCAGGACATCCTCGCCGGCGGCGAGGACTCGGTGCGCCCGCACCGCTGGACTGACCTCGCCATGGTGTTCCAGGGCGCGATGAACGCGCTTAACCCCGTCCGGAAGGTGGTCTCGCAGATCGCCGAGCCGATCGAGTTGCACGGCCTCGGCTCCGCGGCCGCCGCGCGAAAGAGGGCCGACGAACTGCTCGACATGGTCGGGATCCCTGTCGCGGCCGGCCAGCGGTACCCGCACGAGTTCTCCGGCGGCATGCGCCAGCGGGCCGCGATCGCCATGGCACTCGCCTGCCGGCCGAAGATCCTGCTGGCCGATGAGCCGACCACCGCACTCGACGTGATGGTCCAGGCCCAGATACTCAATCTCCTGGTCGGGCTGTCGCAGGACTTCGGGCTGGCACTGGTGCTGGTCACTCACGACTTGCCGGTGGTGGCGCAGGTGTGCGAGCGGGCGGCCGTCATGTACGCCGGCGAGATCGTGGAGACCGGGCCGATGGCTTCTCTGTACCACGCCACCAGCCACCCGTACACCCGGCTGCTGTTCGGCGCAACGCCCGACCTGTACGGCGACGAGGCCGTGACGTCCATTCCCGGCGCCCCGCCGCGGCTGGACCGCCCGATCACGGGATGCCCGTTCCGCCCGCGTTGCGACTCAGCCTTCGACCGCTGCGCATCGGAGGCTCCGGCGCTCAGGGACGTCACCTCGGGACACGCCGCGGCCTGCCATCGCAATGACCTGCCAGCGGCCGAGCGCGCCGCCAGGGACGCGGCCCGCTCGGCGCGGTCGGCGGCCGTGGAGCCAGCGGCCGGGGCAAGGACGGAGGCCGACTGGTGAAGGCCCGCCCGGAGATCGCACGCGGAGATGGCGAGCCCGCCGAGCCGCCGCTGCTCGACGTCGAGGGCCTTCGCACCCGCTATCCCGTCCGGCGCCCGCTGGCCGAGCGCATCGCCCGGCGGCCAAGGCGGTGGGTGCAGGCAGTCGACGGCGTCTCGTTCTCGCTCCGGCGCGGCGAGATGCTCGCGCTGGTCGGCGAGTCCGGGTGCGGCAAGACCAGCGCGGCGCAGACGATCCTCAGGATGGTCGATGCCACCGGCGGGACGATCCGGTTCGAGGGCCGCGACATCACCCGCAGCTCGCAGCGGCGCCTGCGACCGCTGCGACGGCGCATCCAGATGATCTACCAGGATCCCTACGAGTCGCTCGACCCGCGTTTTCGGGTGCGTCACACGGTCGAGGAGCCAATGCTCGTGCACGGCATCGGCGGGTCGAAGCGCCGGCGGCAAGAGCAGATCCTGCAGGCCCTGGAGCGGGCGGAGCTCTCGCCAGCCGAGCTGTTCGCTGACCGCTACCCCCATGAGCTTTCCGGCGGCCAGCGCCAGCGGGTGGCGATCGCGGCCTCCCTGGTGCTCGACCCCGTCCTCCTGCTCGCCGACGAGCCCGTCTCCATGCTGGACGTGTCGGTCCGGGCCGGAGTGCTGTCGCTGCTCGACAACCTCCGGCGGGACCGGACCATGGGGATCCTGATGATCACCCACGACTTGTCCACGGCCGCGCATTTTGCCGACCGCATCGCGGTGATGTATCTCGGGCGGATCGTCGAGCAGGGGCCGGCCAGGGAGGTCGTCCGCAACCCCCAGCATCCGTACACCAAGGCCCTCCTGTCGGTGGTCCCCAATCGGGATCCCCTCGCCCGGTCCGCGCCTCAGATACTGAAAGGCGAGACCCCGAACCCGGTCGAGGTGCCCTCCGGCTGCCGCTTCCGCCCCCGATGCCCCATCGCGGAGGAGAGGTGCCGGGCGATCGACCCTGAGCTCAGGGCGCCGGCCGCCCGGCGGGCCGAGGGGCATGACGTCGCGTGCCTGCTGGCCTGAGCCCGGGGCACGGTGCCATGCGGGCGGATGAGCGACGGCGCGATACGGCTGAGGGCAGCGGCGCGATACGGCGGAGGGGCAAGGCGCAGTAGCGTGCGTGCGCCAGCTCCTGCATTAGCTCCATCCGCGTCCGCACCGCCCAGCGCGGCCCGCAGGTCCTCCTGATTGTGCCTCGCCGGTCGCGTGATAATGCCGCGCAATGGCATGGCGCGCCTGTTCGTAGCGGCTCCAGAGCTCATCCCACATCGCGGCGCGGGACTGGTCGGGGTCGTGGATGAGCTCACCGTCGGGCGAGGCCGGCTGCCACGTTCCATCGACGCCGCGGCGCGCGGCGAGCGCAGCGCCTCGCGCCGAGCAGTCGGTGTCGCTGTCGCCCGGCACGCGGACCCGGCGGCGGGCGGCATCGGCAAGATCGGCCCGGAACCCGGGGTCGGCCGCGCTCCCCCCGGCCAGCTCGAGGTCACGGCCGAAGCGCCCGGTCTCGTCGAGCACGGCGAGGCACCGGCGGCTCTCCATGACGATCCCGTTGACCAGGCCCCTGGCCAGGTGACGCCGCCCGTGCCGCAGCTCGAGGCCGACGACGGTGCCCGCCGCAGCGGGATCCCAGAGCGCGCCCTGCTCACCCGGGCTCAGATAGGGCAGGACGAGCGGCGCGTCGCGAGGATCTGTCCCGGCCGCCAGGGCAACGAGTGCCGCCTCGTCCAGCTCGTCGCCGAGCAGCCTGGCGAGCCAGCTGATCGCGCTGCCCGTCGCCAGCAGGTCCATCTCCAGGCCCCAGCCGCCCGGCTCGGCGAGCGGGGTGACCAGGAACCGGTGCCGCGGGTCGAGCAGCAGCCGATCGGCCACGCCCATGATGACGTTGCTCGTGCCGGCGATGTACGCGACCTGGCCGGGGTGGCGAACTCCCAGGCCGACCGCGCCGAGGACCGAGTCCGCGGCGCCCAGGCATACCGGGACCTGACCGATCCCGAGACGCGCGGCTGCCTTGGCGCGCAGCGGCCTGCATGTCGTCGAGGGCAGCACGGGCGGCAGCGACGGCAGCGCCCGCCCGCTCATGCTCCGGGCCGCGGCGAGGGCTTTGCCGTGCCAGCCGCCCGCCACCAGCTGGTAGCACCCGAAGCCGGACGCGGTGCTCGGGTCGGTCGCGATCTCGCCGGTCAGCCAGCCGAACAGGTAGTCCTTGGCGGCCAGCAGCCTGGCCGTAACCGCGGCGCGGGCTGGCTCCTCGTCGGCCAGGCGCAGGAACATCGGGAGCAGGTAGCGGCCGTCGACCCACTGCCCGGTGACCCGGTACAGGGCGCCGGCGCCGCAGCGCTCGCGCAGCTCGTCACCGCGGGCGTCAGCCCGGCTGTCCTGCCAGGTGATCGCCGGCCCGGCAGGCTCGCCGTCGGCCGCGGCGGTGACGAGTGTCGGGATCATCCCGGACAGTCCGATACCCCGCCAGCGCTGCGGGGCGACCGCACCGCGGAGCTGGCCGACGACTGTCTCGACCGCCGTGATCCAGTCCTGCGGCGCCTGCTCGGCCGCCCCGGCCGCAGGCCTGCTTGTCGGATAGGCCGCGCTGGCCCGGGCGGCGACCGTGCCCGAGGCGGCGAGCGCCACGCCCTTCAGCCCGGAGGTCCCGAGATCGAGACCGATGTAGACGTCCGCGTGCTCCCCCGTCATCTCTCCGGTCACGCCGACCGCGGACCGGCCAGCTCTGCCTCGACCGTATCGCCGTGGCTTGTTGCAGGCTCGGTATAGAAGCTCGACTTGCCTGCCCACTGCGAGATGAAGGACAGGATCAGCCCGACCAGGGCCGCGCCGAGGCCGAATGCGATCTCGGCGCCGTTCAGCGAGTGGGTCGCCAGCGATCCGGGCCGGTCCGGTGCAGGATGGCTGCTCGCTGGCGAGGACATGGCACCGCTCCCCTTTCCCGCAGGACCGCTCCGCGGGCGCGCAACTACATACTGTGTATGTTTAGTATGTCGTCATAAAATAGACGCACCGGCTCCTGCTGCGCAATGGCACCGGCGGATTCGCATGCCGGGCGGTCAGCCCCGCTTCCGCGGCGGGCGCGGTCCCGCCGCGCGGGCACGCGAGGGGCGGTCACGGGCGGCATCCGGCAGCGACCGGACGTCCCAGTCCTGGAACCCGGGAGTCGGGAACAGGTGCCGCGACGTGCTGCCCGAGATGGCGAACGCAAACTCGGTCGCCGGGTACAGCTGCTCGAAGCAGTCGAAGGGCGCCCCGCCGGTATCCATGCTCAGCCCCCGGATCCGCACCACCTGGGTGCGCGGCGGTATGCCCAGCAAGCTGCGTTCCTCCTGGGTGGGCATGATGACCTCGAGATACTGCTCCTCGTACTCATCCTCCAGCCCGTACTCGCTGCTCAGCAGGTCATAGAGGGAGCCGCCCGGGCGGCTCACCAGGCGGTCGAGCTCCGGGGCCAGCGAGGTGGGGATGATCGAGGTCTCAACGACCGCCGGCTGGCTGTCGATCATGCGCTGCCGCCGCAGCCGCCATACCTGAGAATCGGCTCGTATCTGCAGCGCGCGGGCGACATCAGCCGACGGCAGCCCCCGCCGCATCGACAGGATGCGGGTGTCCAGGCTGTCGGCCGGGCGCCCTTCCTCGCTCTCGGCCAGCGCGCCAATCAGGCTGCCCGCCCTGGTCGGTTCGGTCACGATCCTGGGCCGGGCCAGGAAGGTCCCGAGGCCCTGGTGGCGGCGCACCTTCCCGGCGCGCTCCAGCTCGTCAAGGGCCCGCCGGACCGTGATCAGGCTGACACCGACGAGCTCGGCCAGCTCGGCATAGGTGGGCAGCTGGTCGCCAGGGGCCAGCCCTCGCTCGGAAACGAGCTTCTCGACGTACTCGACCACCTGCTCATACAGCAGCCCTGTTCGCGGCCTGCCTTGCGAGGTCGTCCTGCCGCGGCGTTCCGGCCGGCTGCCACCGAGATCGAGCACCATAACGATTCATAACCTTAGCTGCGCGTACGGCTGATCACGGCGAATGCCTGCCCGGCTGCATCCAGCATGCAGTTCACGTCGTCGCCAGAGTGCACCAGCGACAGGAACAAGTTCTCGAACTGGCTCGGGTGGAACAAGACGCCCCGCAGCAGCATCTGCTGCCACCAGCGGGTGAAGAGGGATTCATCAGCGTAGCGCTCCGCATCCCGCCAGTTACGGATCGGGTGCTCGCTGAACCATAGCTGGAAGACCGTTCCCAGCCCCTCGACGATCACCGGCAGGCCCGCATCGGCCGCTAGCTTGCGCAGGCCGCTCATCAGCGCCTCGCCCAGCCTCCGCTGGCGCTCGTAGAGGCCTGGCTCGGCGAGCACATCCATGGTGGCCGAGACCGCCGCGCAGGCGATGACATTGGCGTTGTAGGTGCCGGAGTGCGAGTACCGGCCATCCGCGATCATCTCCATGATCTCCCTGGCACCGCCGATCGCGGCGACAGGGAACCCGCCGCCGAGGCCCTTGGCCAGGGTGGTCAGGTCAGGCGTCACGCCGAAGAACTCCTGCGCCCCGCCCCGGCAGAACCGGAAGCCGGTGATCACCTCGTCGAAGATCAGCAGCGACCCGTGCCGCCGGGTCTCCTCCCGCAGCAGCTCCAGGTAGCCAGGATCCGGCAGGATGCACCCGGTGTTGAACACGGCGGGCTCGGTGATCACGGCGGCGACCTCGCCGCCTCGCTCCGCCATCACGGCGGCGAAGCTGTCCGGGTCGTTCCAGGTCAGCACGATGAGGGTGCCGGCCAGCTCGGCCGGAACGCCGGGACCAGACGGAACGGGCCGCGGCCGGCTGGCCGGGCCCGCCGCGGCCGGATCGACGTGGTTGCTCCAGTAGACCGTGTCCTGCCAGCCGTGATAGTGCCCCTCGAAGCGGATCACCAGGCGCCGGCCGGTGTAGGCACGGGCCAGCCGGACCGCCGTGCCGACCGCCTCGCTGCCCGAGTTGGAGAAGCGCACCATCTCCACTCCAGGCACCGCCTCGACGACCTTCCTGGCCGCCTCGATCTCCATCTCGTAGGGCAGGCCGAAGCAGGTGCCGAGCTCGCCGATGGCGCTGGCCACTGCCCGGGTGATGGCCGGGTGCCGATGACCGAGGATCATCGGCCCGAGGCCCAGCAGGTAGTCGACATACTCGTGCCCGTCGACATCGCGCAGCCGCGACCCGGCGCCCTCGGCCATGAAGGGGGGATACGGCCGCCACCCGAACCTGGCGGTCCGGGCACTGCTGCCAGCGCCCCCGGGGATGTACCGGCTCGCCAGGTCGAAGAGCTGGCGCGAGCGCGGCGCCCAGCTCTGGTACCGCTCGTCGAAGGCCACGACCGGTTACTCCCCTGTCTCCCGGTGACCGGCTGATCAGGACGTTACCTTGTATACTCTGCATGTTCAATAGTACGGCATTCCTGAACGCGGCCCGCAGGTGCCGGTCTCGTCATCCGGGCCGGACCCGCCCGGCATAAGGCTAGCTGTCGCCCGGCAATCACCGCAGCATTCCGGCTTGACAAGAGGCCACGGCAGATACCATGCTATCCATACTCTGTATGCAGTCTGTGACTCAGGTGACCTGCCAGCGAGACGATGCGGCGCGGGTGCCTGGCCGGGTACGCGGATCCTCTCGCGGCGGCCCGGACCGAGACGGCGGTGCCGTCATGGAGAAGACCGTGGGGTAGGAGAGGGGAGAGCGCCGGTATGTCGGCCGAGTCCAATCGCCGCGAGTTCCTGAAGCGGGCGGGAATGCTCGCGCTCGCCGCCCCGAGCGCCGCCGCCGCGCTCGACGCCTGCGCCGCGGTGGCCACGAGCGCCAAGGCGAGCACCATCCGGGTGGGGTGGGCGGTCGAGCCGGACACTATCAATCCCCTCACGACCTACAGCACCGAGGGGGTCGAGGTACTGCAGCTGGTCTACGACAACCTCATCCAGTACGGCCTCAACCTGAAGCCGGAGCCCGGGCTGGCCACCTCCTGGGCCTACAGCCCGGATGGAAAGACGATCACCTACAAGCTGCGGTCGGCGAAATGGCACGATGGCGTGCCCTTCAGCTCGGCCGATGCCAAGTTCACCTTCGAGGTGATCAAGTCCAAGCAGGTCAGCCAGTACGCTCAGTGGGTAACCGACCTGACCTCCGCTGAGGCACCCGACGGGGGAACCCTGGTCCTGCATTTCTCGCGGCCGCAGGCATTCAATCCCGGCCTCGCGGTACCGATACTCCCGCAGCACATCTGGCACAGCATGTCAGCGTCGCAGATCCAGCGGTACACCAACCCCAACCCGATCGGAACCGGCCCGTACAAGTTCGTCAACTGGAAGCACGGCCAGTCGATCGAGATCGCGCGCAACGACGGCTGGTGGGGAGCGCAGCCCGCGGCGAAGAAGATCACCTGGATTCTGTTCCAGAACGAGGACGTGCTGGCGCAGAGCCTGCGGACGGGCGCTGTCGACTTCATGCCGAAGATCCCGCCAACGATCTTCGATGGCCTCTCAGGGGCGCACAACGTCAAGACCGTTTCGATGCCGTCCTTCTCGTTCCACCACATCGGCATCAACGTCTCGGACAACCCGACGTCAGGGGGGAATCCGCTGCTCAAGGACCGGACCATCCGGCTGGCGCTCAGCTACGCTGTCGACCGCAAGCAGCTCGTGGAAGTCGCGCTGGCCGGGCGCGGAATCCCCGGCAGCGTCATCCTGCCCGCGGGGCTCGGCGAGTGGCACCTCGACATCCCGGCTGCCCAGCAGTACAACGCCAACCCGGGGAAGGCCAAGGCGCTGCTGGACGCGGCGGGCTACATCGACAGGAACGGCAGCGGTGTCCGGTCGGCCAAGGACGGCAAGCCGCTCAGCTTCCGCCTGATCGCGATCGAGAACACCTCCGTCGACGTGGCCGCCGCGCAGCTCTTCCGCGACGCATGCGCCAAGGTCGGCATCCAGCTGAACCTGACCACGCTCGATGTCAACACACTCGGCGCCACCGTCTACAACGCCAAGGCGCCGAACTGGGACATCTTCGTGTGGGGCTGGGACTCGGGCGTTTATGACCCGGACTACATGCTCGGCGTCCCGCTCTGCAGCCAGATCGGCTCGAACAACGACGTCTACTACTGCAACCGCCACTACGACCAGCTGTATAACGAGCAGGCGACCGAGCTCAACCACGCCCGCCGGCTCGCACTGGTGCACGAGGCCCAGCAGTTCTACTACGACGACGCCGCCTACATCGTCATGTGGTACCAGAACCAGCTGCAGGCCTACCGCACCGACACCTGGACGGGCTGGACGCCGATCACCGGCGGGATGATCGAGAACTTCACCCGTGACAACTACCTGAAGGTGCGGCCCGTCTAGCCGACAGGCCGAAGAGAGGTGTCCCGGCTCCGTTATCTCGCGCGCAAGATCAGCTGGCTGCTGGTGGCGCTCTACGGGATCGTCACGTTCAACTTCGTGCTCTTCCACCTGCTGCCGGGCAACCCAGTCCAGCTGCTGGCCCGGTCCGGTCACCTGACCCCGCAGGCTGTGGCTGATATCACCAGGGTGTATGGGCTGAACCACCCGCCGCTCGAGCAGTACCTGATCTACCTCGGGAACCTGCTGCACGGCCAGCTCGGGATCTCCTTCACCTACCGGGAGCCGGTGCGCGCGCTGCTCGGCCAGTACCTCGGCAACACGATCCTGCTGCTGGCCGGGGCGACGGTCCTCACCATCGTCCTGGGCGTCCTGGCCGGGGTGGTAGCCGCCAGCCGGCGTGGCGGCGGCTACGACTCGGCGATAGTCACGGCGTCCGTCATCGGCTGGAGCCTGCCGACCTTCTGGACCGGGCTCATCCTCGCCTTTGTGCTCGGCGTCTGGCTGCACGCCTTCCCGATCTTCGGGATGGAAACGCCGAACGCCGTCTACACCTCGCAGTTGCAGCGCGTCGAGGACATCGGCGCGCACCTGTTCCTGCCCACGCTGACCCTGGTCATCGTCAACATCGCCCAGTTCGTCCTGGTGGCCAGGGCCGCCGTGATCGAGGTCCTGTCCGAGGACTTCATGCTCACCGCGACCGCGAAGGGCCTGCTGCCCCGGCGGATCCTGTGGCGGCACGCCGTGCGGAACGCCCTGCTGCCGATCGTGACGTCCTCCGCGCTGCTCATCGGCCTGGTGGTGGGCGGCGCGATCGAGGTCGAGACCGTCTTCTCCTGGCCCGGCATGGGCCTGCTCGTCTACAACGCGGTGCTGAACCGCGACTATCCCGTCATCGAGGCGGCCTTCCTGGTCTTCGCGATCGTCGTCCTGCTCGTCAACTTCGCCAGCGACCTGCTGTACCAGGTGCTCGATCCGAGAGTGCGGGAGGCCTGATGGTCACGCCGGGCATCACCAGCGGGCTCGGCAGCGAGCCGGCGCCCGGGTCTCGCGCGCCGGGAGTCATCCCCGTACGCGAGCGCGAGGCTGAGCTGCGGCGGGTATGGCGCCACGTCTCGGCGGACCGCCTCGGCCGGGCCGGCCTTGGCCTGTTCGTCATCGTCGTGGCGATGACGGTGGCCGGGCCGCTGCTGTTCCCCTTCAACGCGGCAGCGGTCAGCAACACCTCCGCGGGGCTGCTGCGGCCGCCGTCGCTGCAGCACTGGCTGGGCACCGACGAGCTCGGCCGCGATCTCTTCCGTGAGTTCCTGTCCGCGGCCCACGTCTCGCTCATCGTCGGTCTCGCCGCCACCGCGATCTCGATGGTGCTCGGTGCCGCCATCGGCACGATGGCCGGCTTCTACGGCCGGTGGTCCGACACCGTGCTGATGCGGATCACCGACTTCTTCCTGGTGCTGCCGCAGCTTCCGCTCGTGATCGCGCTGGCGGCATTCTTCGGCCAGAACCTCGCGATCATCATCCTGGTGATCGGCATGACCGGCTGGCCCACCACCGCCCGGATCGTGCGGTCGCAGACGCTCTCGCTGCGCGAGCGCCAGTTCGTGACCAGGGTGCGGTCCCTGGGCACGTCGAACCTGCGGATCCTGCGGGTGCACATCCTGCCGAACGTGATGCCGCTCATCTTCGCCAACACGGTGCTGGTGATCGGGGGCGCCATCCTGGCCGAGGCCACGCTGTCCTTCCTCGGCCTCGGCGACCCGGTCCAGATTTCCTGGGGGACGATGCTGCACTTCGCCTTCGAGTCCGGTGCCATCGGGCGCGGCGCCTGGTGGTACTTCATCCCGCCCGGCGTCGGCATCGTGGTCGTGGTGCTGGCCTTCACGCTCATCGGCCACTCCATCGACCAGGCGCTCAACCCGAGGCTGCGGGGCTCGCGATGAGCCTGCTGGAGGTCCGTGACCTGCGCGTGGAGTACTCCACGCCGCGCGGCCGAGTGGTCGCAGTCGACGGCGCGAGCCTGGAGGTCGACACGGGCCGGGTCCTCGGCCTGGCCGGCGAGTCCGGCTGCGGCAAGACGACGCTGGCGCTGGCCATTCCGCGGCTGCTCGCACGGGAGGCGGCGATCTCGGCCGGCTCGGTCACCTTCGATGGCCTCGACGTGCTGGCGATGACCGACGAGGAGCTGCGCGGCGTTCGCTGGCGCAGGATCGCGGTCGTCTTCCAGGGATCCATGAACTCGCTCAACCCGGTGCACAGCATCGGGGACCAGATCGCCGAGCCGATCCGCTGCCACGAGCCGGGGACAACCGCTGCGCAGGCACGGGAGCGGGTCACCGAGCTGCTGGACAGCGTGGGCATCGACCCGAGCCGTTCCCGCAGCTTCCCGCACGAGCTCTCCGGCGGGATGCGCCAGCGGGTGCTCATCGCGATGGCGCTCGCCTGCCGCCCCCAGCTGATCGTCGCTGACGAGCCGGTCACCGCCCTGGACGTGATGACCCAGGCCCAGATCCTGGAGCTGCTGCGGAGCCTCACCGATCGGCTCGAGCTGTCGATGATCCTCATCTCGCACGACCTCTCGGTGATCGCCGAGGTCTGCGACTCCGTCGACGTGATGTACGCAGGGAAAATCGTCGAGGCCGGCCCGACGTCGACCATCTTCGCGCCAGGCCAGACCGCGCTCGGCCCGGCCCATCCGTACACGGCGCGGCTTCGGCACGCATTCCCCGACATCCGCCGGGAGCGGACCTTCGTAGAGGCGATACCCGGCCACCCGCCCGATCTGCTGGCGCCGCCCCCCGGCTGCCGGTTCGCCGACCGGTGCATGATCGCCGTTGACCGGTGCCGCACCGACGAGCCTGCTCTTGAGCTCGTCGGGCCCGGGCATCGGGCGGCGTGCCATCGTTCAGCCTTGGTTCTCGGCGGCGCGGGATGACCGACGTGACAGCTACCGGACCTGGCCCGCCGCTGCTGGCCGTGGATGAGCTGGTCGTCCAGTACCGCAGCCGGCGCGGGCCCAGGGCCAGGCGCCAGATACGGGCGGTGGACGGCGTCAGTTTCTCGCTCGGCACCGGCGAGATCCTCGCCCTCGTCGGGGAGTCTGGCTGCGGCAAGACCTCGATCGTCCGCGCGATCGCCCGCCTGCAGGAGCCGTCCGGCGGCCGCGTGCTCTTCCGCGGGCGCAGCGTCGCCCACCTTAAGCGCCGGGCACTGCGGCGGCTCCGTCGCGATATCCAGGTCGTCTTCCAGGACCCGTTCGAGTCGCTCGACCCCCGGCTCACGGCCTACGACACCGTGCAGGAATCGCTGCTGGTACACAAGCTTGGCGGCACCCGCGCGGCCCGGCGCGAGCAGGTCCTGGCCATGCTGGAGCAGGTGGGCCTGCATCCAGCCGAGGCGATCGCCCGGCGGTACCCGCACCAGCTCTCTGGCGGCCAGCGGCAGCGGCTCGTGATCGCCGGGGCCATGGTGCTCGGACCCGATCTCGTCATCGCGGACGAGCCAGTATCCATGCTCGACGTGTCGCTCCGGGCCGGCATCCTGCGCCTGATGCTTGACCTCCGGGACGCCCGCGGGGTCTCGATCCTGTTCGTCACCCATGACCTGTCGCTGGCCTGGGTCGTCGCCGACCGAGTGGCCGTGGTCTACCTCGGCCGGATCGTCGAGATCGGCACGGCCGACGAGGTCATCCGGGCACCACTGCACCCTTATACCCGGGCGCTTGTGTCGGTGATCCCGGTGCCCGAGACCGGCGTGCGCCGAGAGCGCATCCTGCTGCGCGGCGAGGCGCCCTCGGCGAGCAGGATCCCCGGGGGCTGCCGGTTCCATCCCCGCTGTCCGCTCTACCGCCGGCTCGATGAGCCGGAGCGCTGCCGCACCGACGACCCGGCTCTGGCCAGCGCGGGACCGTCCGCGTCCGGGCCCGCTGGGGCGGGACCGGCCGGGGCGGGACCGGCTGGGGCGGGACCGGCTGGCGCGGGACCGGCTGGGGCGGGACCGGCTGGGGCGGGTCACGGCCACGCAGTGGCCTGTCACTTCGCAAGGGAGAACTCCTGATGCCCGTAACGCGAGCCGACGCGATCGAGCTCCTCGCCGCCATGGTCCGGATCGAGTCCGTCACGCCATGGCTGATCCATTCCGGCTCCGGTGAGGCTGCCATGGCCGCCTTCGTCGCGGACTGGCTTGACGGCACCGGCGCGGAGATCGAAATCATCGAGGTCGAGCCGGGGCGG
Source organism: Streptosporangiaceae bacterium (assembly GCA_035299845.1). GTDB lineage: Bacteria > Actinomycetota > Actinomycetes > Streptosporangiales > Streptosporangiaceae > Palsa-506. The sequence goes on along the minus strand of DATGVY010000064.1, from coordinate 2,273 downwards.
CCGAACGTCCTTGCGCGGCTGCGGGGCGCCGGCGGCGGGCCCACGCTCTGCGTCAACGCGCATAGCGACACCGTCGGGTTCGCGAACTGGCCAGACGAGGCGCTGGTCCCCAGACTCGACGGGGACCGGCTGTACGGCCTCGGCTCGGCCGACGACAAGTCCGGCTGTGCCGCCGGGATGCTCGTGCTGCGGTCCGTGGCCCAGTCGGGGACAGCGCTCCGAGGTGACCTGCTCGTGGCGTGCGTGGCCGACGAAGAGGGGATCTCGATCGGTTCGGAGCACCTCGCGCGGCAAGGAGGCATCGACGCGGCGATCGTGATCGAGCCGCAGCCGACCGAGGAGCTCGTCGTGGAGCACCAGGGCTTCGGCTGGATCGACGTGATCACCCACGGCGTCGCCGCCCACGGCTCAGCCCCGGAGACCGGAGTCGACGCTATCGTGCACCTTGCCGAGGTGATCTCGCGGCTGCACCGGCTGGACCGCACCGTGTTCACCGCTCATCCCTCGGCGATGAACGGCCGTACCGTCTTCCATACCGGAACGGTCAGCGGGGGCACCGACTATGCCACCTATCCCAACCGGGCGACCCTCGGGATCGAGATCGGCACGCAGCCCGGAGAGCACCTGAGCGATCGAGTCGGCGAGATCGAGGCCATCTTCGCGGAGATCGCCGAGACCGAGCCGGGCTTCCGCGGCGAGGTGGCCGTCCGCCTGGACCGTGACCCGTTCCTGGCCCAGGGCCACGAGCGGATACAGCAGGTGGTCGTCGCGGCGATGCAGGATGTGCTTGGCCATCGACCCAAGATCACGGGCATGAATGCCTGGACGGACGCCGCGCTGATGCAGGAGGCCGGCATCCCCACGCTGCTGATCGGCTCGACTGGAGGCAACTTCCACGCCCCAGGGGAATGGACGTCGATCAGCGAACTCGTCAAGCTGTGCGCGATTCTCGAGAAGACTGTGGTGGGCTTCCTCGCATGATCGAGCAGAGGCAGCGGGCAGATGGGAGGAGCAAGGTGGCCGAGGGCAGAGAGCCCGCGCTGGATTCCGACAACGCCAGCCGGGCAGAGCGGGAACTCGCAGATGTGCTGTACTACCTTCAGCACGGCTGCGAGCCCTGCGCACAGCGCCACTTTGTCCTGGCCCGGCAGTATGGTGCGAGCCAGCAGCAGATCGGGGCGGCACGCCGCCAGGCCCGCGCGGAACGCCCGACGAGCTCGCGGCCGGCGCTGGGGTAGGCACGGTCGTCGTCGACAACTTCGATGACATCGACCGGGTAGCGGCCACGGTGCCGCGCGGCCCTCACCAGGGGTGAGCACCGCCATCAGGACGACCTGACCCGTTTCGGCAACCGCGCACCCACTTCTTGCGCGGGCCAGGCTCCGGGAGTTGGATGGGGGGTGCAGAACACTGGGGGCAGGCGAGAAGGTTAAGCGGTGGCGATCGGCACCCGGCGGGTGATCGCCGGAGTGAGCGGCTCGGTGAGGAGCCTGGCGGCGCTGCGCGTCGCAGCGGCCGAGGCCCGGTCGGCCGGGGCAGTACTGCAGCCATTGCTCGCCTGGACTCCGGCCGGCGGGGAGATAGCGTACCGGCGCAGCCCATGCCCCGTGCTGCTGCGAGCGTGGGAGCAGGCGGCTCGCGAGCGTCTGCGCACCGCCCTTGACGAGGCGTTTGGCGGCATGCCTGACGGGCTCGTGGTTGATCCGGTCATCGTGCGAGCTCCGCCGGGCCCAGCGCTCGTCTGCACTGCCGATCGGCCAGCTGACCTGCTGGTGGTGGGCTGCGGGGGGTGGGGCCGGCTCGCATGCACGTTCCACGGTTCTGTCGGCCGCTACTGCCTGGCTCATGCCCGCTGCCCAGTGCTTGCCGTGCCCGCACCAGACATGATCCGGGAACTGCGGTCCCGGCGCCATCACTGGCGGCCGGAGGATTTCGCCGCCCCCCGGGCCATGTGACAACATCGGCACGTGTCAGCCCGCACCCGGCTGCCTCGTTCCCTATCCGGGCTGCGCAGCTAGTCCGGGGGAACACCGGCTGGGTCCTTACCACTGGTGCCCTTTCCATGACCTCGAACGGCGGGCAGACCTGGACGGCTGTCACCCCGCCGGGGGTGCCCGCGGGCGCGATCATGGGCGTGTATTTCCAGAACACCACCAACGGGTGGGTCGTGTCCTCCTCCGCCAGCAACCACGCCCAGCTTGCGATCAGCGCCACTACTGACAGCGGCTCCTCATGGTCGACCTGGTCGGCTGGCCACCCAGACCCGGGGTTCG
>DATGVY010000063.1:0-16411 GCA_035299845.1 Streptosporangiaceae bacterium | reverse complement strand
GCCAGGGCCTCGGCGAGGCGCAGGCGGTGCGCCCCGGTCCATGCCGAGACCCCGTCGGCGTCGTATGTGGCCACGACCTGCCAGCCGCGGCGCTCGGCCAGGTCGGCGAGTGCGCCGCGCTGGTTGGCGGTGGTCTGCTCGTCGGTGCTGACCCGGCTCCAGATGGCCGCTCTGTCCTGCCGCTCGGTCATGATTCCAGTATAAACTAGCGACCCCTTATTTAGTGGGGGAACTGGTCGGCCGGAGACTGCGGTGAGCAGCGCCGGCTAACCGGAATGGGCCCCGGAATCACGAGACGTTTATTTACCGGCCGCGGCGGGCCAGGAGCGGACACGACTGGGGAGCAGCCCGTGCCTGCCGAGCTGGGCGGATCTGACGCGCCCGGCCGGCCGGGAAGCGTCGTGCGCGCGGTCCCGCAGCCGCCGCTGGGCCGGCAGCGTGTCGGCGTCCGCGGGCTCGGCTAGCTCACTGGCGTGCCTGCCTGATCTTCGGCCGGAGAGTCCAGGGTGCGGAGGATCCGGGCGACGGTATCGTCGACGGCGACCTGCATGAGCGCCTCGTCGTTCGCGTCGAAGCGCAGGAACCGGAACGCTTCTGCGATGCCGGCGCGGATCCGGGCTTCGCATTCGGCGGGCTCCGCGGCTGCTCCCGGAGTGGCCAGGTAGCGGCGCAGGTCTTTGACGGCCCGGATCGTGGCGGGGAGCCTTCGCCAGTCGGCCTTGCGGAGTATTCCGCCGGCGCCCATGGTCGAGACCGGCGCCAAGATCCGGTCTGCGTGCGCTGCGGCGTACCCGCGGAGTGGTTCTGCCGGTGACGCGGTCTTCTCGGCGATCGCCGCGGCCAGCTGTCCGGCGCACGCGTCGGCGCGCCGGACCACCGAGCGGCGCGGCCACGGGGCCTCGGGCCGGCGCCGGAGCTTCTTGTCCGGGCGGACGTGCCTCATGAGCGTGAAGCCGCTCGGGTGCGTGAAGAAGTGCGACAGGGGCACGTAGTACTCGCGGTAGAGACCTACGGCAGCTGCCCGGTCGCGCTCGGTCTCAATCCGCTCGGCCATCTCTGCCACCTTGGGGAGCCGCGGGCCCTTGGCAAGCGTGTCGACCGCGGCGTCGATCGCCGTCTCGGATACGAGCCCGTCGACGGTGAGATAGGCGAGGGCCGCGCGCAATGCCTTGCCCTCCCTAGCCTCCAGGGCCTTCGGGGCGTCGTCGTCGTGGAGGCAGTACAGGCCGAGGATGCACGTCTCGACCGTCGACCTTGCGAGCAGCGCGGCGGCCTCCCGGTGCCGGCCCCTGACCGCCCGCCGGATCTGACGCTGCAGCCAGAGGAGCCGCAGCAGAGAACCTGCTGCGTCAGATCATCCAGGCCGGGCCCGCGGCCGGGCTGCCGGTCGCCGAGGCGCTGCTCAACGGCCCGGTGTCGCAGATCAAGGCGCTGAACAAGACCGAGCAGGCCATCGTCGGGGCGTCGCACACCCTCGGCCGGCAGGCCGCCGGGGACATGTACAACAACGGCAAGCTCGCCGGCAAGGGGTTCTACAAGGGCCTGGAGGAGCAGCAGCGGCACATCGAGCAGATGATGCGGAAGATCGCCCGCTCAATGGTCGAAGTGATCCGTCGGGAGCTGGGCATCCACTCGCCGTCGGAGGTCGCCCGCTGGCACGGCCAGATGTTCGCCGAGGGCCTCGCCAAGGGAATCGACGACAGCAGCGGGAAGGTCAAGGCCGCGGCCAAGCGGCTAGCCGGCGCGACCGGCCTCGGCGCCGGCGGCGTGATCGCCGGGGGCGGCGGCGGGGACGTCCACGTCACGAACCACTTCGAGTTCCACGTCACTGCGCCGAATGGCTTCATTGGTTCCCAGGCGCAGTTTGCCGCCGAGCTGGCGCCCGGCATCCAGAAGGCGATCCTGCAGCAGCAGCACCGTAACCCGATCCCGCAGGCCGCGGCAGCATAAGGCCGGGGTCAGGCGCCTTTGTGCGGACGGGCTCCTCAGTCATCCGCCGCGGCGAGAGCTGCGGATCGCAGCGCTTCCTGGATGTCCGCGTCGGGCCATGATCTCTTGACTTCCAGCGCCAGGACGCAGAACAGGGACATCGCATAGCCGAGCGCGAGCATCACCTGGGGTTCGATCTGGGCGATTGCTTCTTGCACCGCGTCTTCGACGAGTTGCTGGATGCTCGCCCGATCTGGCTGGATCTCGCGGGAGATGTTGATGTCGTACGTGAACCGGCCGCGGTCTAGCGCAGCCGGGAACGGCGCGCTCTCACCAGGTGCGCCGTTCACCGGGAGGGATTCCAGCGCCAGGGTTAGCTGCGCGATGATCATCTGCTTGATTTCTGCGTCACTCATCACGGGCCCAGTGTGCCGGACAGGGCCCGGCGCGCCAGCCCGGACGGCTGACCTGGAACCGCCGGCGCGTCCGACTCCCGCGGCCAGCAGTCAGGGCTCTTCATCGATCCGCCGGAAGGTCTCCAGCAGATTCTCCGCGCTGTCCTGGGCAACGCCGGGGATCACTCCCAGCGCGATCACCATCGTCTCGTGCTCGCAGGAAGCGACCAGGCGACGCCGCGCTTTGTCATCGTGGACAGCGTCGGCATCCTCAGCCATTCGAGCCGCCTGGTCGCACAAGTCCGCAGCTCGCGCCAGCGCCTTGGCGTGCGGTGAGCGCGGCTTGGCCTTGCTCGACATGTCCTCGCGGCACTGGCGAGCAGCTGCCGTTAGCCGGGCATGATCTCCGGCGCATGCGACTACGACGTGCAGGGCATAGGCGTGCTGCCACGCCTGGTCGCGGGGGATCATTCGCGGTTCGTCGGAGCTGCCGACGTTGACGAGCGCTGGGCCGGGGTCGGCCTCGTACAGCAGGCAGTTCCGCGCGCAGAGGAATGCCTGGGCTGCGTCTTCCTTGGCCTGCGTAGGCACCATGCAGATCCTTCAATTCGGAGGGACCGATATGCGGCCAAGGTACGCCCACCGCACGGCTGCTGGCGGCGGCCGAGCGGCCCTGCATAAAGCACCGTCGCTGGCATGCCCGCGGGCCGGGTGACGAGGATGCCTGAACGGTCAGGTGCCTTGCGGCACGATGGTGGCATGACAATGATCCGCTCCGGAATACTCGGCCACGACAACGGGACCGCAAGTGTCCGCCTTCGGCTGGGCAAGCTGGTCGACAAGGGCGACGGAACGCGCGTCTGGGACATGACGACCGAAGGACCCTTCGAGATCGTCTGCCCGGGCTGCGGCGACGACCCGAGCCGGGACTGGTCGGAGGTTTCGCCGGAGCTGCGCGCCGTCCGCGGCGTGCACGGCACCAAGGAAGAGGCGAAGACCGCGCTCATGGACCACCTGGGGATGGAGCGCTAGCATCCCGGCTCATGGCGAGCGCCCCGCCGGCCGTAGCCGGCGGGGCGCCCTGTGCCGTGTTGCGGTCAGCCGACTCTGGCCGCCCGGACGAGTTCCAGCAGGCCGCGGGCGAACTGCTCTGCCTCGTCGAGCGTCAGCTCGAACGTCTCCAGGGCGGTCTCGCCGTGGTCGACTACGAGATGCGGCGCTGGCGCCGCGTAGTGCTGCCGCAGGGTCACGCCGGCGCGCCGGAGGCGGGGGTGCTCCGTGAGGCCGCCGCAGTCGGGCATGTCCAGGACGGCCGGCTCGCGGGTCAGGTCAACTTCGGCGGTCGCGCTCAGGTGGATGCGGTCGCCGTCGAGATGCTGCCCAGGGTGGTCCTCGGGGCAGGCGCACCATGCCGGGCACAGCGGCGCGAGCAAGGTGACGTTGTCGAAGGTTGCTGCGGTGATACTGGACATGAGGTTCTCTGCTTCCGTTCAAGCTGGGGGATCTGGCCCCGTTCAGCGTTGGCCCGCCGGGCGGGGCCGTCCGCGTCTAGTTGACGCGGACCGGTCACATGTGGTGCACGTAGCCGGTTATCGCCTCCCTCCGGCCGGGTCTGCCGTGGCGTCGCGGGGCTCCAACTCGTCCACGGGAACCGGGAACGACAGCCCGACAAGACCAGGCGGGCCCGCCACCGTGCGGACCTGCACCAACTACGCTAGGCCAAATAGAGTTGGCATGCAAGCGGGTTTGGCCAAACGGGTATGGCATAATCTGGCCCATGGCCACTACCGACCCGGCAGAGCCGGTCAAGAGCGCCGTCGCCACCTACCGGCGCGCGAGCAAGCGCGCCGAGGAGGCCCGGGCCGCGCTCCACGCCGCCATAGCGGAGGCAGCAGGGCACGGTGTCAGGCAGAACGAACTCGTCAAGATCACCGGCTACACGCGGGAGCGGATCCGGCAGATCTGCCGTCCCTGACGGCGGCGCAGCGGGATCGCCCGCACCCGGTCGACAGAATCGAATGCGCGTTCGCATACTGGGATCATGGGGACTCTGGCCGGCCCCGGGGCACCGCCGCTAGTTGAGATGTCCAGCGGCATGGTGGGCCACCTGCTGGAGTGGCGGCAGCATAAGCACGATGGCCGCTGGCGCGCCTGGATCTCATGGGTTGAGACGGCTGGCGACCCGCTGCGGTACCGCCACCTGGTGACCGAGGTCCCGGCCGGCTCGGTCACGCCGCTGGAGGCACCAGAGGCTTACGCCCGCGTCCCGCGCACGGTCTTCGGCAGGGACGGCGAGGTCCGGCCGTGGGCTCCGCTGGGCAGCTGGGAAGGCGAGGCGCCCCAGCCGCCGTAACCAGCGGTCAAGTCAGCTTCTGAGCACGGCGTCCAGATATGCCTGCACCGGGGCGAAGAAGCCCGACGGCACATAACTGCGGACCTCGGCGATATCGCACCATGCCACTTCGACGATCTCATCCCCGGCCGCTACCCGGGCAGTCCCGCTGATCAGGTCACAGGCCACGTAGAAAACGCGGCGCCCCGTGACCGGGTGCACCCGCTCGCCGAGCACATAACTCGCCGCGGAGATCACGGCGGCCTCTTCCCTGGCCTCCCGGACTGCCGCTTCCTGCACGGTCTCGCCCGGCTCAACCTTGCCGGCGGGAAACTGCCAGGAAAGGCCGCCCTCAGCCACCCGGCGCCGGACAAGCAGCACACGGCCGGCACGGACGATGACCGCAGCGGCGATCGCGCCTGCCTCAGGCATGTGCTCCCCTCCAGGGCCAAGCCGTCAGGCGCCGGGATCCGCCGGAAACTTCTGCCAGTCGCCGATCGGGGTGCCCCTGCCTTGCAGTTCCGCGCGGATGAGTTCCACCAGGGCATCATCTGCATCGTCGGCGGCTTTCCGCGCCTCATGGGCTCTGTCCTTCGCGGCATCGTCGAGCCGGGATTTGCGGGAGCTCATCGCGCGCATGTGCATTGTTGAGCTGGCCTGCGTCGCTGCGGTGACTCGGTGGGATGCGAATGCGAGCATGCGGGCTTCGAGCTGGTGCCAGTCCGGTGGCGTGTAGGTGGCGAGATAGGCCACTTCAAGCCGGTCGTCTTCGGCGCCGAGGGGCCAGGTCCGCATGTCGCGCTCGCGCTTGGTCTGCCGGTGGTGCACGGCCGCGAGGGTATCGACGTAGACCTCTGCGCGCTTGTCCCACATCCTGGTGTCGCGGGCAGCCTGAAGGGTCTTGCGGGTGGCCCAGACGGCGGCCGAGTAACCGGCGACTCCGACGATGACGGTGCCGCCTACGCCGATGGCTGCGGCCATCACGGTGGGATCCATGCCGGGATGCTACGGCGTGTCCGGACAGCGGAGCGCCCCGCCAGCCGTAGCCAGCGGGGCCACGTGCAGCCAGTCCGGCCAGACATAGCCAGGAAGGTGCCACCGGTGCTGCGCGAGCGGGAACGGTTCACCCGCGCTCAGGGGTGACCTTCCCAGGCGCCGAGGTCTCCGTTCGATCAGGGCGAGTGCCCTGCGTACGACGATCTGTAATGTCGTGGGCGTGGTCGAGTAGCTGCGCGGCAGTGATCGGGACCTCCGCGTCCCTGCGGGGATTCCAGATCCCGTAGGCGGCCTCGCTGCCTGGGGGCTCGTCCGTGAATACGATTGAGTGCACCAGGTCTGCCGGTTTTCGAGTACCGCCCCGGCGTCTCGGTGCAGCCGCCGCAGGTCCGCTCGGCCGGGCCGGGCCTTGACTTGCTTCTCCAGTTGCCGCATGGCTTCCCCCGTGCGCCTCGCCAGCTCACGCGCCCTATCCCGGTCGCGTCCCTCCATGACGGCGACCAAGGCGGCGATCTGGTACTCGAGCACGGTGGCGTTCACGACCACCTGGCCGATGGCCGCCAGCAGCTCCAGCTCTTGCTGTTCCAACTCAATGCTCCTCGACTGACGCGATCGGCTCCCCTCTATGATCTGCCTGTTGTGAGCCCGGGCGAGTGGACCAAAGCCATCCGGCGGGTGCAGCGGTACGCGGCCAGGCGCGCGGCTGCCCTAGCTGCTGGTGGGATCCGCCGCATCCGCTCGGCGCCGAGGTGACCGGCCGCCAGCCGGGCAGCGGAACGCCCGCCAGCCGTAGCCAAGGTTTTAGCCAGATTTGGCTGATTGGCCAGGCCGCACTCTGCCAGAAGCTTCTGGGATGATTGCGGATGCTGCGTTTGTTGCGCATACTGCGGATAGCAATCACAAGGAGGTGACAGCTATGACAGGCACGGCATCTATCAGCTCGATCGACCCTGGGGAGGTCGACACGGAGATAGCCGGCAGGACCGCCCGCCGCATCAGGGACTTCCTCGTTCGCCGCCCCGATGAGGATCCGCTTGAGATCCATTTCGAGGGTGACGACAACGAGGTGCTGGTCATACCACGCGCCGCCGCGGCCATGTTTGCTCAGGCCATGGCAACGCTCGAGAGTGGTCAGGGGGTGGCTCTCGTCCCATCCGGCGCCCAGCTCACCACGCAGCAAGCTGCCGACATGATCAACGTCTCCCGGCCCTACCTGATCGGGCTGCTGGAGGCCGGAAAGATCGAGTACAGCAAGGTCGGCCGCCACAGGCGGATCCCGTTCGCAGCGCTGGTGGAATACCAGCGCCACGCTGAGCAGCATGCGCGCGCTGCAGCAGACGAGATGGCTGACATCGGCCAGGAACTAGGCCTATAGCCATGGCCTTCATCGTGGTCTACGACGCCAACGTCTTGGTCGGCAACACACAGCGCGACCTGCTGGTCCGCCTCGCGCAGACTGGCCTGATCCAGGCGAAATGGACCGATCGGATTCTCGATGAAGCGCTAGCAGCGGTGCAGAAGAGTCGGCCGGACATCCCGGCCGACAGGCTCGGGCGCGTCCGCGAGCTGATGATCGAGGCCGTTCCGGACTGCCTGGTTCGCGGTCACGAACCGCTCATCGAAGGGCTGCATCTTCGAGACACCGACGACCGTCATGTGCTCGCCGCGGCCATCAAAGCGGGCGCGCAGGTCATCGTCACCGCGGACAAGGACTTCACCGCAAGTGACCTGGCGCATTGGGGCATCGAGCCGAAGCATCCGGACGACTTCGTGCTCGACCAGATCGACATCAATGACCGGATCGTGTGGGGCTGCGTCCAGCAGATCTCGATCTCGCGCAAGCGGCGACCGGAGACGGTCGAGGACGTGCTCAGCCAGCTTGAGCGTTCCGGCCTGGTGCAGTCCGCCGCCGCCCTGCGGCGGAACTGGAGCAGCACCGCTTAGATTTGAAAGAAAGGAAGGGAACAGCACCGTGTCAGACTCTCGTATTGAGTGGAACCCGGGCGCCATGGATGATCTCGTGGAGTCCGTGAAAGCCAAGCTCCGGCCGCAGTACGACGCGAAGGCGCAGAGCATCGTCAGGCGTGTCAACGCCGAGATGGCCGGGATGCCCGTGGAAGAGATCCTGGCGACCTTGCGAGCCAGGATGCGCGAGGCAGGCTTTCAGCCGCTCGACGAAGGTCTGCGCCCGGCTGCCGAAGCGATCTCCGATCGCAGCCTGACCTAGCTATTGCGCTAGGCGCCAGCTGCCCGGTGCCGCCTGGCCGCGACACCGGCAGCGCCCATGCGGGCGTAGTGGGTCTTCCGCGCTGCGTCGGCAGCCTCGGACACCTGGCGGCCGGTGGCGTCAGGGCCGAGCCGCTCGCGGCATCGCGCTCGAACTTGGCGAGCAGCCCATGCGACCCGGTGCGGTGGCCCGGTCAGGAGTGCGCGCCCAGGACTCGTAAGCCGCGATGCGTGCCGCGGCGGAGCGGTTAATGAGCCGGTGCTACTTCCTGCCGCCAGTCTTGCGGTTCAGGAGGGGGTGCCGAGCGTATCGCCAGGTCGCCGGTTCCATCGGCCCGGAGCACCGGGCCGATGGCGACGATCGTTGCTGTGGTACACCGCTGTCATCCAGGTGACCTCGCGCCTGTGCATAGCGCCGCCGATCAGGTCAGCGGGACGAGTCATCCCTAGGGCTAGCGCCAAGGGCCGCTGGAGGGCAGGGCGCCTGAAGCGGCGCATGGTCTCGCGCCCGCCGGGCGCGGTGAACGCGCGGCGGGGCCGCTGTGTGATTGGAGCCGGGAGCCAAACTCGGGAGCCAGCCGGGGCGGATTGGCTCAGACGACGGCGGACTGTCGTGGCCGCGTGCTACAGCTAGTGCCGTGCTACGCGGACCCCGATGGACCGGCCCGGACGGCCAGTCCTTGCCGTACTGATATGGAAAAGCACCCACCCGCCTACCGGCTGGTCCGCCACCCGGTGCGCCCGGCGGGCCCGCCCACGCTCGATGAAGATCAGCTGCGGGTGGTCAGCCATGCCGGCGGCCCGTTGCTGGTCCTGGCGGGACCGGGAACCGGCAAGACCACGACCATCGTGGCGGCCGTGGCCGACCGGATCGCCCGGCGGGGAGTCGATCCCGGCCGGGTGCTCGTGCTGACCTTCAGCCGCAAGGCGGCGGAGGAGCTGAGAGAGCGGATCACCCTGCGGCTCGGGCGGACCACCAGGGAGCCGCTCGCGCTGACCTTCCACAGCTACGCCTACGCCCTGGTGCGCAGGGAGTTCGTGCTGGCGGGCGACGAGCCGCCCTCGCTGCTGCCCGGCCCCGAGCAGCTGCTCGAGGTCCGCCGCCTGCTCAGGGGCGAGGCGAGGGATGGCGGTTCCGGCTGGCCGGAACCGCTCCGGCCGGCGCTCGGCACCAGGGGGTTCGCCGCCGAGCTGCGCGATTTCCTGCTCCGGGCGGCTGAGCGTGGCCTGGACGGGCGGGGCCTGGCCCGGCTAGGCCGGCAGCACGGCCGCGATGACTGGGAGGCCGCAGGCGGCTTCCTCGACCGGTACGCCGCCAGGTTCGATCTTGCCCCGGTGCCCGCCTATGACTATGCCGAGATTGTCAGGATCGCCGGGGGCCTGCTCGGTCGGGCCGCGGTCAGGGACCGCGAACGGCGCGCCTACGACGTCGTCCTGGTGGATGAGTACCAGGACACCGACCCGGCTCAGGAAGAGCTCCTGCATGCGCTGGCTGGCGACGGCCGTGAGCTTATCGTGGTCGGCGACCCCGACCAGTCCATTTATGGCTTCCGCGGCGCGGACAGCCGCGCCATCCTGCGATTCCCCGATCGCTTCCGCGCCCCGGACGGCCAGCCCGCGCGAGTGATCGCGCTGCGGACCTGCCGGCGCAGCGGCCCGGCCTTGCTGGCCGCATCGCGCCGGGTAGCGCGCCGGATGCCCGCCGCGCTGAGCGCGGACGCTCGCGCGCCTGAACGGGCCCATCGCGAGCTGGTCCCGCTGCCGGCGGCCGACCCCGGCACGGTGCGGGTGATTATCGCCGCCAGTGTGACCCAGGAGGCAGCGGTGATCGCTGACACGCTCCGCCGCGCGCACCTGATGGACGGCGTGAGCTGGTCGTCGATGGCGGTCCTTGTGCGGTCAGCGACCCGGCAGGTGCCATTGCTGCAGCGGGCGCTGGCTGCCGCGGGGATTCCGGTGGCCATCGCCGGCGACGAGCTCCCGCTGGCAGCCGAGCCGGGAACCCGGCCGCTGCTCACCCTGCTGTCGTGCGCCCTGCATCCGGGCGCGCTGAATGAGGAGACCGCGGCGGAGCTGCTCACTGGCCCGCTCGGCGGTACCGATGCCGTGGGCCTGCGGCGGCTCAGCCGTGCCCTGCGGACCGCCGCCGAGTCGGCCGGCGCGCAGTCTCCGGATGAGCCGCTGGCAACGGCGCTGCGCGACCCGCGCGAGCTGGCGCTGGCGAGCTGGCCGCCGGCGTGGCTGGCTCGCGCCGAGCGGGCGGGTGAACCAGGCGGACCCTCGGCAGGTGCCGCGAGCCACCCGGCCCGGGGCCCGGGCCCCGCCTCGCCCGTCGCCGTCGCACGGCGGGTCGCCGGGCTGCTTGAGCTGGCCAGGCAGACCGCCGTGAGCGGGACAGCGCACGACGTCCTGTGGGCGATCTGGAACGCCTCGGGCCTGGCCGATGCCTGGCAGGCGGCCAGCGCGGCAGGTGGCAGCCGGGGCGCCGCGGCAGATGCCGACCTTGACGCGGTCGCCGCGCTGTTCGACGCGGCTAGCAGGTTTAGCACCCGGCTGCCGCCAGGCTCACCGCGGCTTTTCCTTGACAGCCTGGCCGGACAGGAGATCGCGGGCGACACGCTGGCCGAGCGAAGCCCGCAGGGGGACGCAGTAGCGATCCTCACCGCGCACCGGGCGAAGGGGCTGGAATGGGATCTCGTCATCGTCGCCGGCGTGCAGGAGGGCACCTGGCCGGACGTACGGATGCGCGGTTCGCTGCTCGGCATGGACGAGCTTGTCGATGCGGTGGCCGGCGACAGGGACCGCGGAGCCCCGGCCGACGCGGCCGCCGCCGCGCTCAGCTCCAAGCTGCTTGACGAGGAGCGCAGGCTGTTCTACGTGGCGGTCACCCGGGCCCGCCGGGCCCTGGTGGTCACGGCAGCCGGCGGGCAGGACAGCGACGAGCGGCCGTCCCGGTTCCTTGCCGAGCTGGCTGGTGACGACATCGAGACCGAGCACGCGACGGCGGCAGGCCGTGGCTGGCTGTCACTGCCGGCGCTCACCGCGGACCTGCGGCGGGCAGTGGCTGACCCGGCCCGCCCGCTGCGGCTGCGCCGGGCGGCGGCAGCGCAGCTGGCGAGGCTTGCCGCGGCCGGGGTCCGCGGGGCCAGCCCGCAGCAGTGGTACGCCCTGACCGAGCTGTCCGGTCCTGGCGCCCTGACCGACGGGGACGTGCGGATGTCGCCGTCGCAGGTCGAATCGTTCACCAAGTGCGGCCTGCGCTGGCTGATCGAGTCCGCCGCCGGGGCGAGCTCGCCCAGCGTGCTCCGTCATCTCGGCACGGTGATCCATGCCGCCGCTGTCCTGGCCGCCGACGGAGCGGACGACGCGGACATCGCCAAGCGGATCGACGAGATCTGGCATCACCTCGACTTCGGCAGCGCCTGGTACAGCTCCAAGCAGCGCGCGCAGGCCGAGCGGATGGTCCGCAGGTTCCTCGCCTGGCACAGATCCAACCCGCGTGAGCTTGTCGCCGTTGAGCAGGCCCTGCGAGTCCGGGTCGGCCGGGTCGAGATCACCGGCCGGGTCGACCGGCTGGAGCGCGACAGTGACGGGAGCGCGATCATCGTCGACCTGAAGACCGGGACGACCAAGCCGCCCGACGGTGAGCTGGACAGGAACCCGCAGCTCGGCGTCTACCAGCTGGCCGTCCTGCTCGGTGCGTTCGAGGCGCTCGGCCTGACCGAGCCGGGCGGCGCTGAGCTAGTGCAGGTTGGCAAGGCCGGGCTTGAGGCCCGGGCGCGAGTGCAGCGCCAGCGGCCGCTTGGGCAGGACCCTGACCCCGCGTGGGCCATGGAGCTGGTCGAGACCGTCGCCGCGGGAATGTCGGGTTCCGTCTTCGAGGCGAAGGTGAATCCCGGCTGCCGGGTATGCCCGGTGGCAGCCTGCTGTCCCGCGCACGAGCGCGGCGGGCAGGTGACCCCATGACCGGGGACAGCTACAGCCCGGCGCAGCTCGCTCGCATGCTGGGTGCGGCGGAACCAACCGCCGAGCAGGCCGCGGTGATCTCGGCAACGCCCGGCCCGATGGCAGTGATCGCCGGAGCGGGCTCCGGCAAGAGCGAGACGATGGCGGCCCGGCTTGTCTGGCTGGTGGCGAACGGACTGGTGCGGCCAGAACGGGTGCTCGGGCTCACCTTCACCAGAAAGGCCGCGGCTGAGCTCGCGCAGCGGGTCAGGGTCAGGCTGGACAGCCTGCGCGGTGCTGGCCTCGCCTCCGGCGGTGCTGGTCACGCCGCCTCCGGCGGTGCCGGGATGGCCGCCAGCACCACGATCGCCGTGGCTGGCACACAGCCAGCGGATGAGATCCTCGGCGATCCGGTCGTCTCCACCTATCACGCCTACGCGGGGCGGCTTGTCGCCGATCATGCGCTGCGAGAGGCGCTGGAGCCGTCCCTGCGGCTGATCACCCCGGCCGTTTCCTGGCAGCTCGCGGCCCGGGTGGTCGCGTCCTATGACGGGCCGATGGACGCGGTTGGCTGGACCCCGGCGGCCGTTACCGCGGCGGTAGTCGACCTTTCCGGCGAGCTTGCCGAGCACTTGCGCGGACCCGACGATGTCCGCGCCGCCGGGGAGTGGCTGGCCCGGCGCCTCAGCGAACTGCCCCGCCCCACGGCGCTGGCGCGCAAGATCATCGACTGCCAGCGGACCCGCGAGCAGCTACTGCCGCTGGTGGCCGCCTACGCAGCGGCCAAGGCCGCCAGGGAAGTCGTTGACTACGGTGACCAGATGGCGCTGGCCGCCCGGATCGCCGCCGCGCACCCGGAGGTCGGCACCGCCGAGCGGGCCCGCTATCAGGTGGTGCTCCTCGATGAGTACCAGGACACCAGCCATGCCCAGCTGGTGCTGCTGCGGGCGCTGTTCGGCGGCGGGCATCCCGTCACCACGGTCGGCGACCCGTGCCAGTCGATCTACGGCTGGCGCGGTGCGAGTGCGGGAAACCTGCGCCGGTTCGCCGCGGACTTCCCGCCCCGCGGCGGCGGCCCGGCACCGGTGCGGCAGCTGTCCACCAGCTTCCGCAACACCGGGCGGGTGCTGGACGCGGCCGCTGCCCTGCAAGAGGGCCTGCGCGGATCCGCGCCGGGAGTGCCCCGGCTGGTCGCCCCGCCCGGGCGGGCGGGGCGCGGCCAGGTCGTCTGCGCGCTGCTTGAGACCGCCGCCGACGAGGCGCGATGGGTGGCCGGCCAGATCGCCGGGCTGCTCAGCCTCCCGCCCGGCATCGCGCCGGACGGCAGAGCCTGGCCCGACGGCCGGGCCGGCCCGGTGCGCCCGTCCGACATCGCCGTGCTCTGCCGCAAGCGGGCCCAGTTCCCCGCGCTGCGCACCGCGATCGAGGCCCGCGGTATCCCGGTCGAGGTGGTCGGGCTCGGCGGGCTGCTCACGGTGCCCGAGGTGCAGGATGTCGTGGCGACCATGCGCGTGATGCACGATCCGGGCGCGGCCGACGCCCTGGCCAGGCTGCTGACCGGCCCGCGGTGGCGAATCGGGCCGCGGGACCTGGTCGC
Organism: Streptosporangiaceae bacterium; assembly: GCA_035299845.1. GTDB lineage: Bacteria > Actinomycetota > Actinomycetes > Streptosporangiales > Streptosporangiaceae > Palsa-506. The sequence continues at coordinate 2,991 of DATGVY010000063.1, read as the reverse complement.
GCTTGGCCGCCGGTCTCGTGAGCTCGCCCGGCAGGCGAGGATGCCAGCGAGATTGCCGGAGCCCAAGCCCGCCGTTCCGGATCCTGATGCGCTGACCCAGGCGGTTACCGACTTCACGGCGGACCCCGGCAGCCTGGTGGAGGCGCTGGACGATCTCGGTGCCCCTGCGGCGTACTCGGCCGTCGGATACGCGAGGCTCGCCGCGCTGGCCGCGGAGCTGCGGGCGTTGCGCGGGCACGCCGGGCGGCCGCTGCCTGAGCTGGTCGGCGAGGTCGAGCGCGCGCTCGGGCTTGATATCGAGGTATCCGCGCGGCCTGGCGCCGACCCGGCGACCTCACATGCCGACCTGGACGCGTTCGCTGACGCTGCGGCGGCGTTCGCCGGGGATCAGGAGGAGCCCACGCTGGGCGCGTTCCTCGCCTACCTGACCGCCGCCGAGGACGAGGAGTTCGGCCTGGAGGCTGGCCGGGTCGGCGAGGCGGACTCGGTCAAGCTGGCGACCGTGCACGCAGCCAAGGGCCTGCAATGGGCCGCGGTCATCGTTCCCGGGCTCGCCGACGGTGCGCAGGCGCACATGTTCCCGGCCAGGCCGAGGGTGACCACACGGTGGACCGAGAATCCCAGGCTGCTCCCGTTCGGCCTGCGGGGGGATACCGCTGACCTGCCCGGGCTGAGCGGCCTGGACGCAGCGGCGCTCGCCGACTTCGCCTCGGCATGCGGGGAACGCGACATCGCCGAGGAACGCCGGCTGGCGTACGTCGCGGCCACCAGGGCCGCGTTCTGGCTGGGATGCGCCGGCTACTGGTGGGGCAATGGGACGTCGCAACTCGGCCCGTCCGCCTTCCTTGAGGAGATCCGGGCCGCATGCGAATCGGGCGCTGGCACCGTGGCGTGCTGGGCGCCGCCGCCGGAGCCGGACGCGGAGAATCCCGCGCTGGCCGAGCCTGCGACGGCCTGGTGGCCGGCCGCGGCTGAGGGCTCTGGGTACGACGCGGTCCGCGAGGCGGCCGGCCTGGTCGCTGAGGCGATTGCCGCCGCGTCCGCCGCTACTCCGGTCGCGTCCGGCGCCGTCGGCCCCCTGGCCGGGGAAACCACGGCCGCGTCCGCTGCTAGGGCATCGGCCGCTCCTCCGGCCGAGGCAGGCACAGCCGCGTCCGCTGGGGGCGCCGGTGCCGGTGGTACTGCGGCCACGGGCGGGCTCAGCGATGCCGACGAGGCCGTGATCGCGGCCTGGGCGAGGGACACCAGCCTGCTGCTCGCCGAGCGGGAGCGGCGGCGCGGCGAGCAGGGGATCTCCGTCTTGCTACCGCGGCGCATCCCGGTGTCCTCGCTCGTGACCATGGCCAGGGACCCAACCGAGCTGGCCAGGCAGGTCCGGCGGCCGATGCCGCGGCCGCCCGCGCCGCACGCGCACCGTGGCACCCAATTCCACCGCTGGCTGGAGGAACGCTTCGGGCCGCAGCGCCTCATCGACCCAGCCGACCTGCCCGGTGCCGCCGACGACGAGCCCGGCGCAGGCGCCGATCCGGAACTGGCCGTGCTGCAGCAGCGATTCGAGGCCGGGGAATGGGCCGGCCGGTGGCCAGCGGAGGTCGAGGTGCCGTTCGAGACGCTGATCGGTGACCGGCTGGTGCGCGGCCGGATTGACGCCGTGTTCGCTGACTCACCGGATGGCGGGTTCGATGTCGTCGACTGGAAGACTGGCCGGCCGCCAGCATCGGCCGCCGAGAGCCGTGCCGCGGCGGTCCAGCTGGCTGCCTACCGGCTGGCCTGGGCCGCGCTGGCCGGCGTGCCAGTCGGGCAGGTGCGGGCGGCGTTCTACTACGTCCGCGATGGAGTCACGGTCCGGCCTGCTGACCTGCTCGACCTGGCCGGGCTGACCGCGCTGATCGAGGACATCCCAATCGCCCGGTAGGCCGGTCAGCCGGCGCCCCCCGGATCGCCCCAAGGCGGTCATGGCAAGAGCGCCGAAAGTGGTTGACTTTCGTCCGGCTAGGGCACATGGAAAATCTGAACAGGCTTGCCCCGCATCAGTCGGCAACTCACCATCGAGTGGACAGCCGAGCTATGACCCACCCGCCAAGCCCACGGGCTAGAGACAAGGAGACCAGCAGCCTGCACAACTAAAGCACGGCGCGCGCCAGCCGGTCACAACACGAGGAACCGCGCACCTCCCCAAGGCGGCCCACCCACCCGCCACCGGTCGCCGCCGGCCCTCGCCGCTCGGATACTGCACCGACGCTCCCAGCCGGGGTCATAACCAGCGGCGCGCTCCGCGCACCTGGCCCGGCGACCGATCGCCACGCCCGCTGGCCCGGAGTGTGTCCCTGCTCGCCGCATATACCGGCCTGCGGCACAATGACGGGCATGCCGGCCCGCCGTCGACCAAACCCGCACGACCCGCCACCACCGCCTGAGCGCTCCGTGCTCAAGCTGCCCCTACCCGAAGCCCAGTCCGAGCTGAAGAACCGGACCGACGCGGGGCGTGAGCTTGCGAACACGCCTATCACCAGCATAGAAGGTGTCGTTGGCCTTCCGCCCGGGCCCAGCCAAGCCGACCATGCCAGGCAGGAACTACGTGAGCTAAGGTCGAGCGTCGGTCAGTGGCGCGACTACAACCGCACCTGGCTCAGCATGAACCTCGGCGGTGAAGCCGCCGATGAATACGAGCACGCCTCAACACACCCGTACTTCGGCGCCGCGGATAACCCGGTTACGGACCTGCGCTTCCTGCGCGAGGACATCGAGTCAGAAATATCGAAACTGGAATCCATCTACGACCGTCTCGACTTGTGGGCCCCGCAGGACGACAGGACATCCGCGAGCGGCACAGCGCGGCCCCCGAACGACGGCCCGATCTTCATCGTCCACGGCAGCGATACGCTGCGCGGAGCGCGTCGCACGCACCGTCAAGGAAGCCACCGGACGCCAGACGATCATCCTCCGCGAACAGGCCAGCCTCGGCCGGACGCTGATCGAGAAGTTCGAGCA
>DATGVY010000062.1:0-4495 GCA_035299845.1 Streptosporangiaceae bacterium | reverse complement strand
GGCCCGTGACGGGCGCTGGTTCATTACCTCCGACCTGGGATCGACAGACTCGTCCGGCCGGCTGCTGGTCCGCGGCCGGGCCGACGACGTGATCGTCACCGGCGGCGAGAAGGTGGTGGCCAGCGAGGTCGCAGCCGTGGTCGGGACCTGCCCGGGGGTGCGGGAGGCGGCCGTCGTGGGCCGGCCGGACGCGGAGTGGGGCGAGAAGGTGACGGCCATCGTGGTCCCGGCCGACCCGGCCGACCCGCCCGCGCTGGCCGCGGTCCGCGCCCATGCGCGTGACAAACTGCCCGCCTACGCGGCACCGCGGGCGCTCGTGCTCGTCACGCGGATCCCGCTGCTGCCATCCGGCAAGCCTGACCTCGAACGGCTGCGCGGCCAGGGCACGGACGCGGGCACGCCTGCATGACGCGGGAACATTCTGGCTCGCGGAGCGTTACTACTTAGTGCCCGTGTTGCATGATAGCGAATGCCGCGGGCCCCCGCCGTTAGGCCGCGCCCCGGCGCGGTGAGCAGTACGTGCGCGATGTGCGCCACGAAGGGAGGTGTCTCATGCCGAGGACAGCGGTTGCCAGTTCCCCGAGACACGACGACGAGGCGACCATGACCCACCTGGACGAGCTGATCCAGCGCGGCCGCGGGCAGGGCCACCTGTCCCTGCCGGAGCTTCGCGCCGCCTTCGGGCAGGCCGGCATCGCCGCCACCGAGGCCAGGTCCATTCTCCGCGAGCTTTCCGAGGCCGGGGTGCGGCTGGGTAACGACCCGGACGGGCCGACCGCCGGGCCGGCCGCTGCTGCCGGGGCGACCGCCGATGAGGCCGAGGGCATCGATCAGGCCGCCGCCGAGGCGTCCGCCATCGCCGCGGCGCAGGCTGCGTCCGCGCAGAGCGCCGCCGCCGAGGTCGATCTCGACGATCACACGTCGGTGATGGGCGACTCGGTGCATACCTACCTGAAGTCCATCGGGCGGACCAGCCTGCTCACCGCCGAGCAGGAGGTGAACCTGGCCAAGCGCATTGAGGCCGGCCTCTACGCCGAGCACAAGCTGGCCACCGAGAAGGGCCTGCGCAAGGACTACCGCCGCGACCTTGCGGATGTCGCCGCGGACGGCCAGCGCGCCAAGGCGCACATGCTCGAGGCCAACCTGCGGCTGGTGGTATCGGTCGCCAAGAAGTACAGCGATCGCGGCCTGTCCCTGCTCGACGTGGTGCAGGAGGGGAACCTGGGCCTGATCAGGGCGGTCGAGAAGTTCGACTACGCCAAGGGCTACAAGTTCTCGACGTACGCCATGTGGTGGATCCGGCAGGCGATCCAGCGCGGCTTTGCCGACTCGGCTCGCACGATCCGGCTGCCCGTGCACGTGCTGGAGATGCTCAGCAAGCTGAGCCGGGTCGAGCGTGACATGCACCAGCGGCTCGGCCGGGAGCCGACCCCGGAGGAGCTCGCCGTCGAGCTCGACCGGACGCCGGATCAGATCGAGGAGCTGCTGCGCACCAGCCGCCAGCCGATCAGCCTGGATTCCACGATCGGCGAGGATGGCGAGACCAGCATCGGCGACCTGATCGAGGACGTGGACGCGCCAGCCGCGTCCGAACTTGTCGACCGCCAGCTGATGGCCGACCAGCTGCGGCACGCGCTCGACGCGCTTACCCCGCGCGAGGCGACGATCATGGCCATGCGGTTCGGCCTGTATGACGGTAACCCGCATACCCTGGACGAGATCGGCAAGGTCCTCGGCCTGACCAGGGAGCGGATCCGGCAGCTGGAGAAGCAGTCGCTGTCCAAGCTGCGCCATCCGAGCCGCGCACAGCCGCTGCTTGACTATGCCAGCTGAGGCACCGGGTCAGCCCGGGGACGGGCCAGCAGGAGGATGACGCCAGCTGAGGACGGGACATGACCGACTGGCAGCCGCTTCGCTTCTCGACCACCAGGCTACGGCCGGGGTATGAGATCTCCGAGGTTAACGCTTTCATCACCCGGATCGAGGGAACGCTCGGCCGGGGAATGCCGCCGGATCGGCCGGTTACGGCCGATGACATCGGCAAGGCGCGGTTTACCGCCACCAGGTTCCGGGTGGGCTACGACGAGAAGGAAGTCGACGCTGCGCTGGGCAAGTACCTGGAGGAGCTGGCCGACCGCCAGTCCTGACCCGACCGCCAGTCCTGACCCGACCGGTCGGGCCCATTGGCCTGCGTCCACGCCCGGCCCGGCCCGGACGAAGTTTTAGCTTCCCTGGGTAGCTACCGCGATGACAATGCGTTACGTCAATCTTCGTTTCGCGCGGAGATAATGCGCAAATCCCGCTATTGACATCTAAGAATTGACGGTTCACGCCATCCCGGTTTATCGATCCTGCTACTCTCCGTAGCCTGCAGGGGTTTCCGAATCTCCTCGGCAGCAGTGCCCTCCGCATATCCGTTCCCGTCAGACTCCGAGGCCAGCGCCATGGGTTTGCGTCTGTCGTCCATACGCCAGAGGATCCTCCTTCTCGTTCTCGTCCCCGTGCTGTCCCTGATCGGGCTGTACGCCTTCGCGACGAGCATCACCGCGCGCGATGCCATCAACCTGGCCAGGACCAGTACGCTCAAGAACGCCACCGGCCTGCCGACAGGCGCCTTTCTCAGCGCTGTCGACAGCGAGCGCCCGCTGGCGATGGCGTACCTCTCCAGCCCTTCCGCGGCGAACCTGGCCGCGCTGAAGGCACAGGGGGCGAAAACCGATGCCGTGAGCGCGGCACTCCGGGCCGCCCTCACCTCCAGCGGCACCACGGGCAACGCGTCCCAGGCTGAGGAGGCGGCGGTCAGCACCCTGCTCGGCGACGCCGCCAGGCTGCCTGTTCTGCGCTCGCAGATCGCCGGGCAGGCCGTCACCAGATCACAGGCATTCAACGACTACAACGCGATGGTCACCGACGCTTACAACCTCCTCAACCAGGTGATCCGCCAGGAGACCAACCCGCAGGTGGTGGCCCAGTCACTGGGCTTCGTGCGGATGGGGCAGTCCGAGGAGATGCTGCTGCGCGAGTATGCGCTCCTGGTCGGCGACCTGGCTGCGCGCACGTTCCCGGCCAGTGACCGGCAGCAGTTCGCCGAGTTCGTCGGCGCGCGCCGGGCAATGTACAGCCAGTCGCTGGCCGATCTCGACCCGGTGTACCGGGCCTTCTATGCTCGCGACGTCAGCCCGCAGGCATCCGCAGCCCTGGTGTCCATGGAAAACCAGGTGATCGGCGGCGGCTCCGCGGCAATCCCGCCGCCGGTGCGCCCGCAGGCCTGGCAGCAGGCGGTCGGCGCAGTCTCGGCCGGCATGTCGGCGGCCGGAGGGCAGGCGTCCAGCCTGCTGACCGCCCGGGCCAGCCAGTCCGCCCGCGCCACCTACCTCAGGCTGATCCTGGCCGGCGGGCTCGGCCTCCTCGCGGTGGTCTTGTCCATCCTCGTATCGATCCTGGTCGGCCGGGGCCTGACGCGGGAGCTGGCCGCGCTCCGGGACGCAGCGCTTGAACTGGCGAACAAGCGCCTGCCCGCGGTCATGGCGCGGCTCCGCGCGGGCAAGGATGTCGACGCATCCGCCGACGCCCTGGTGGTGCCTGCCAGGTCCGATGAGATCGGCCAGGTCAGCCAGGCATTCGCCACGGTTCAGCGAACCGCCGTGGAGGCCGCCGTGGGCGAAGCCAGGCTCCGGCGCGGCCTCAGCGACATCTTCCGTAACCTGGCCAGGCGCAGCCAGTCGCTGCTGCACCGGCAGCTCTCACTGCTCGACGCCATGGAGCGCAGGGCCGCGGAGCCGGAGGAGCTCGAAGATCTCTTCCGCATCGACCACCTGACCACTCGCATGCGCCGGCACGCCGAGAGCCTGATCATCCTCTCCGGCGACGCGCCCGCGCGCGGGTGGCGTCACCCGGTGCCGCTGGTCGACGTGCTCCGGGCGGCAGTCGCCGAGGTCGAGGACTACACCAGGATCAAGGTCACCGCGACTACCCGGGCCGCCCTGGCGGGGCCCGCGGTCGGGGACATCATTCACATGCTCGCCGAGCTCGCCGAGAACGCCGCCATCTTCTCGCCGCCGAACACCCCGGTGCTGATCGGCGGTGACATCGTCGGCCGGGGATTCGCCGTGGAGATCGAGGACCGCGGGCTCGGCCTGACCGAGGACAAGCTCGCCGATATCAACGCCCGGCTGGCGAATCCGCCGCCCTTCGACCTGTCCGGCAGCGACCAGCTCGGGCTCTTCGTGGCCGGCCAGCTCGCCAGGCGGCACAACGTGCGGATCTCGCTGCGCTCCTCGCCCTACGGGGGGACCACGGCGATCGTGCTGATACCGATCAACCTGGTGGTGCCGGAAGGGGCCTACGACAGGGACTCAGCCGCGGAAAGCCCGCACGACCACGGGATCCAGCTCACCGGCCGGCATGCCGCCCGGGCCGGGGAAGCCGCCGAGCCGGCCCTGGCCGGGGCACGGGCCGCAGGGCAGGCGGCCGATGTGGCGGCCGCCGCCCCCGC
>DATGVY010000061.1:0-1587 GCA_035299845.1 Streptosporangiaceae bacterium | reverse complement strand
TTCGAGGCGGCGTGCGCGCTGCCGGGATGGGCGGGCCTGGGCGTGTGGCGGTTCGCGTCGTCGGTGAGCGGCGGGAGGCTGATCGCGGCCAACGCAACCTCGCCCTTCCTGATCGTCGGCAGACGGCGTTTCATGCCTCCTATCCCGCCATTACCGGCATTGAGGAGGCAGACGGCATGGATCACAAGGAGCAGCAGGAGGTGGCGCTGCACCGCTGGGCGGTGATCGCCGAGGCGGCGGGCGCCCGGCTGACCGCGGCCGAGCGCGGGGCGCTGGTGCGGCAGATAGCCGCGCGCGCTCATACCCACCCGGACGGCTCGGCGCGGCGCTACTCGCGGGGCACGGTCGACCGCTGGCTGCGGGCCTGGCGGGCCGGGGGGCTGGAGGCATTGAAGCCCTCGCCGCGGGCCGACACCGGCGTGGTGCGCGCTCACCCGGAGCTGTTCGCCGAGGCGACGGCGCTGCGGCTGGAGCTGCCGGGCCGGTCGGCCGCGCAGATCGCCTCGATCTTGTACCACCGGCACGGCGTGCGGGTCGCCGGGCGGACGGTCCGCGGCCAGCTGCGCCGCGCCGGGCTGCACCGGGCGGCGCTGGCCGCCGCGCCGAAGGCCTACGGCCGGTATGAGGCGGCCCGCCCGAACGAGCGGTGGATCACCGACGTGCTGGTCGGCCCGTGGGTGCCGTTCCCCAGGAGGGAGGGGTCGGTGCGGGCCCGGCTGTTCCTGATTGTCGATGATCACTCCCGGCTGCTGGTGGACGGCCGGTTCTTCGCGCATGAGAACGCCCGCGCCTGTCAGGACCTGCTGCGCCGGGCGATCACCCGCCGCGGCCTCCCGGAGGTTTTCTACGCCGATAACGGGGCGCCTTTTTCGAATGCGTGGCTGTCCCGTACCTGCGCGGTGCTGGGTATCCGCCTGGTGCATTCGAAACCATACTCGCCGCAAGGCAGGGGGAAGCAGGAAAGGCTGAACCGCTACATCCGGGAGGCGTTCCTGGCCGAGGCCACCCACCAGGGCATCGAGTCGCTGGAGCAGCTCAACGACCTGTTCGCCGCCTGGGCCGGGCAGGTCGCCAACCGCCGGGCGCACGCCGAGACCGGCCAGGCCCCGATCGAGCGGTTCGAGGCAGGCGGGCCGCCCCGCCAGGCCGATCCCGCCCGGCTCGCCGAGGCGTTCCGCTGGTCGGTGACCCGCCGGGTGACCCGCACCGCCACCGTCCCGCTGGAGGGAAACGCGTACGCCGTCGACCCGGCCCTGGTGGGGCGGCGGGTGGAGCTGCGCTACAACCCTGAGGACCTGTCGGCGATCGAGGTGTTCCTCGACGGCAAGCCCGCCGGGACCGCCACCCCGTTCATCACCCGCCGGCATGTGCACCGGGCCGTCCCCCAGGCCGCCCCGGCCGAGCCGGCCCCGACCGGGATCGACTACCTGGGGCTGGTCGCCGCCGCCCACGAGGAGGCCGCCGGCACCGGCGCGAAGATCGACTTCGCGCAACTGGGCATGTTCACCTCCGGCGACCACGACAGCGGCGGCGACCAGGACACGGAGCAGCGGCGGTGAGCGCCGCGCCGTGGGCCGCCCACTTCGG
>DATGVY010000060.1:0-3420 GCA_035299845.1 Streptosporangiaceae bacterium | reverse complement strand
GTGGGCGGAAACCTGCGAGGAGCGGTTCGGCACGCACCCGGTCCAGGTGGTCCACGAGTGGAACACCGCGGTGCACGTCCAGGACAACGAGTCCGACGCCAAGAAGCGGGCGTTCACGAAAGCCGAGCTGCACGCCTTCTTCGTCCACTGCGACGACGAGGTCGCCCGGGCCCGGGCCTTCGGCCGCAAGGGCTGGCTGCCCGCGTTCCGCGACGCCACCTTGTTCAAGACCGCCTACGCCTACGGGCTGCGGCGCAACGAGACGCGGATGCTGGACGCGGCTGACTTCGGCCGCAACCCGCACGGGGCCGAGTTCGGCGAGTTCGGCCTGTGCCGGGTCCGGTTCGGCAAGGCCAAGAAGGGATCGCCGCCCAGGCGCCGCAGCGTGCTGACCGTGTTCGGGTGGGCCCCGGACATCCTCGACGAGTGGTTCACCGAGGTCCGCCCGCTGTCCGGCGCCGACGGCAACCCGGCCGCCTGGCCCTCCGAGCGCGGCCCGCGAGTCGGCTGCCAGCGGCTCGACTCCCGGTTCATCGCCTACCGCCAGGCCCTGGGCCCGGACGACGGGGTCGACTTCCATTCGCTAAGACGCTCCTACGTCACCCATCTCATTGAGGACGGCTGGGACCCGCGCTTCGTCCAGGAGCAGGTCGGGCACGAGCACGCCAGCGCCACCTCGATCTACACGTGCGTGTCCTCGGACTTCCGCACCCGCACCCTGCGGCGGCACCTGGACGCCACCGTCGCCGCCGCCCTCGGCGCCCAGGCCGGGAGGCAGGCGTGAAGCGCAAGGCCGGCTACTCCTGGCGGCTGCGCGAGGTGATGGCCCAGCACCGGATCTTCACCGCGACCGAACTGGTGCCCATGCTGCACGACCGCGGCATCGACCTGTCCGCGTCCCAGGTCCACCGCCTGGTCTCCGGCACCCCCGAGCGGCTGTCGCTGCAGGTGCTGTCCGCGCTCTGCGACATCCTCGCCTGCACGGCGGCCGACCTGGTGGCCATCACGGCCGAGAACGCCGGCGTCCGCAAGACCGCCACCGGCGACCTGCCCGCCCCGGCCGCGGCCGTCGCGAAGCTGCGGCCCCGCCCGGCCCGGATCCTTCCCGAAGAGTGAGCCGCCCCTACGCGACCGACGAGCAGTACGAGCGCTGGTACTTCGCTGAGTGCTGCCGCTGCGGCCGCCGCAGGAACAAGGCGGGCACCTGGCCCGACGGGTACGTCTGCCGGACCTGCCTGGACCGCGCCGTGCGGACCCGCGGAACCTGCCCCGGCTGCGGCCAGGAGCGTGCCCTCCCCGGCCGTCGCCCGGGCGACGGTGCTGCCATCTGCACCGACTGCGCCGGGTTCTCGCAGTCCTTCGCCTGCTCACGCTGCGGCTTCGAGGGCAAGCTGCACGGCGGCCGGCTCTGCACCCGCTGCGCCCTGGCCGGCCGGCTCACCGGCCTCCTGGACGACGGCAGCGGCCGGATCCGGCCTGAGCTCACCCCGCTCGCCGACGCCCTGCTTGCCATGGACAACCCGCTGTCAGGCCTGACCTGGCTTTACGCGCGCAAGGGCCGGGACGGCTCCCCTGAAGACCTGCTGCGGCGCCTCGGCCGCGGGGAGATCGAGCTGACTCACGAGGCATTCCATGGCCTCCAGCCCTGGAGGGCCGCCGCCCACCTGCGAGAGCTCCTGATGGCCTGCGGCGTGCTCCCCGCCGCCGGCAAGCAGGTCTGCTCGCTCGAGCGGTGGCTTCCCGGCCACCTGGCCAGCATCACCGACGATGGCCATGCCCAGCTCATCCGCCGCTTCGCCACCTGGGAAGTACTGCCGCGGCTCCGCGCCCGCGCGGAGAAGAAGCCGGTCACCCCGGCCGCCCGCCGCCACGCCGGCGACCAGGTCAAGCGCGCCACCGCCTTCCTCCGGTGGCTCTCCGGGCGCGGACTCACCCTTGCCGACTGCCGCCAGGCCGACATCGACGCCTGGTATGCCGAGAGCAACGAGCACGCCCGCAACTACACCCGGCCCTTCCTTCAGTGGTGCATGAGGAACAAGCTGACCGGGCGATTCCAGCTGCCCCAGTCGGTGGCCCGCCACGCGGCACCGCTCTCCGACGACGAGCGCGTGAGCCATCTCGGCCGCATCCTGATAGCCGATGACCTGCCGCTCCGCGCCCGCGTCGCGGCGTCCCTCGTCCTGCTTTACGCGCAGCCGCTCAGCCGCATCGTCCGCCTCACCCTCGACGACGTGACCCGCGACGGCGACCAGGTCCTCCTGCGGCTCGGCGAGCCGCCGAGCCCAGTCCCCGGACCAGTCGCCGACCTCCTGCTCAGCTGGACCGGCAACCGGGACAACATGAACACCGCGACGAACCGGAACTCGCCCTGGCTATTCCCCGGCCGCAGGGCCGGCCAGCCGATGAACCCCGACACGCTCGCCATGCTGGTCAACGACATCGGCATCCCCACCGCCCCCGGACGGACGTCAGCGATCCGCCAGCACGTCCTGGAACTGCCCGCGCCCGTCGTGGCCGACGCCCTCAGCTACCACCCGGTCACCACCGCCAGGCTAGCGGCCCAGGCCGGCGGCACCTTCAGCCGCTACGCCCCCGGAGACCACCATCGGCCGCCAGCACGCCCGAACCCAGGCGAAGGAGACTCATGACCGCCTCATCACTACCGGCGGCGCTCCGTGCCGGCGCCGACGGCCTCTACGCGCTCGAAGCCGCCACCGGGCTGATCATCGCCCACGGCACCTGGCTCGCCCGCGACGACTTCAAGTGCTTCATCCACCACGGCACCGGGACGGCGGCGATCGACTGGGAAACCGCCATCGGCGCGCTGGACGCCGGCAGGCTTCCCAGCTCAGGCGGGGAACGCAGAATGCTCCGCCTAGCAGCCAGCCTCGCCGGCCAGGCGCCCGTCAGCCTCGGCGACGCCATCACCGGCATCGACGACCGCAACGTCGCCCTCCTGGTCAAGGCGATCCGCCACGCCTCCGGACGACGCCAGTTCCGATAGCGCCCGCAGCGCTTACCGCCACCGGACATAACCGAACGATCCAGGCACGGCCCAGCCGGGAGAACTCACGACAGTTAAATAGGCGACTTCACCAGTATCCACCCCCGCGTAGCGCGGCCACGGCCAGGCCGAGGTATTCGGCCATCCAGCACACGACCGCGTTCGTGACCAGGGTCAGGCACCACATCTGCTCGATCTGCTGCTCGTGGTAGCGGGGTGCCGGTAACAATCGAGCCGTCAGCACCGCTACGGCGTCCAGTTTCCTGAACACTGCTGGCAAGGTTGGGCGGGTGACGATCAGCGAGCGGATCGAGGCGGGCCGACGGGAGCGGCGGGTGCTGGCGCGGGTCTGCCGGGCCGCGTGGCGGCTGGAGCAGGCCGAGCGGGAACGGGTTGGGCGCTGGTCTCGGCTCGCG
>DATGVY010000059.1:0-19064 GCA_035299845.1 Streptosporangiaceae bacterium | reverse complement strand
CGCGGCCCGGAACGCGTGATCGTGCACTTCACGCATGTCAGGAACTTGCCGGGCATCCTGGCTGCGCGGTGCGTTGCGGGCCGGTGTCTTCGCTAGCTCCAGCGAACGCGGATCTGCTGCCACCGGTCAGCGATTGCTGCGTCGCCGGTGATCGTGACGACCGCGGGCCGGTTCCACAGCCACAGGTAGATGTCCGTTGCGCTGCCGCGCACGGTGACATCTGCGGGCGTGTCCTCGCCCCGGGGCCGGGTCGCTGTCACCCCGCGGGGCCCGAAGGTGACCAGCCATGGCGCGTCCCCGGCGGGCTCGATGCGCAGCGTGCCGGGCGGCAGCGTCCTGGGCCGCGCGGCGAACCCGGTGAGGATCTCATCAATGCCGTCCAGGGCTAGCGCGTGATCGAATGGGCCGGCAGAACAGCGGGCGGCCTGCGCGTCGGCGCGGTGGATGGCCGTCTCATGGGCCTGGCGCCGCGCCCAGAACGCCAGCGGGCAGGGAGCGGGCAGGAACGTGAAGCACGCCAGATCGCCGGGCGCGTCGCGCAGCGTCTGCACCAGCGCCCGGTGACCGTCACGGAACCAGCCGATCAGCAAGGGATCGGCCGGCCCGGTCCCGACCCGGTCACCCGTGACGTCATCGTTGTCCGCCAGCGCGCCGCCCACGATGGACGCCGCCCAGCGATGAACGCCGCCCACATGCGTCACCAGGTCACGAACCTGCCATCCAGGACAGCCCGGGACGGCCGCATTCAGGCCAGCGCTCTGGGCCGCATCCCCCAGCCGCGGGCCCTCGGCCGCAAGCTGATCAATGTGCTCGTCGATTCCCATGCCGCTCATTGTGGCCCCGAGCCCCGCGGCCAAGGAAGCCACCGCGAGCCCGCCCTGAGTCTCCCCCTGCTTCGACCGCGGTCACGAACGGATGCCTACCGCCGCAGGGACCGGCGCGCCGAACCTCGAGGTCAGGAGCAGAACGGCACCCTCGCGGTCGCCCAGAACCGCCACGGCAAATCGCCGGGACCTGATCCAGCCAGCCAGAAACTGCCCCGCACCATCCGGATCTGCCGCGGGTCGGTCATGTCCCCAGCGGCAACTCGGCCACTACGCGCCAGCTGGCCAGCGCCTGGGTGCCGGTCATCAGCCAGGCGTGCCTGACCTGCGTCCGGACCGGCAGCGCTGGTGTTACCTCGGCCTCGGCCGCGTGCAGCGCGGCGGAACCGCCGTCGGGTCGGTTACCGACGGTCAGGTGCGGCACTACATCGGCGTACACGCCGCCGAACGGCGGGAACTGCGGAAACGCGGCATGAACCAGATTGGTCAGCGCCCGGAACGGCCCGGCTGGCTCGGGTGCCAGCCAGACAACGTCCTCGCCGAACCAGCAGACGCGGGCGAACTCGCAGTCGAATGCACGCACTGACGCCACGGCGGCTGCAGCGATCTCGATCACTGCGCCGGTGATCGCATCCGGGGTGGCAAGCGGGAAAAGGACCGTCACATGCGCCGGCACGCCCCAGAGCGCGGCACGGTCCAGCCGATCACGGAGCCGGCCCACGACTGGCTCGGCCTCCGGCACGGGAACCAGGATGGCGCTTTCCGTCGAGCGTGCTGCGGGGCGAGGTGACCACCGTCTTATCATCGCCGCCAGCCACGGCCACAGACGCAAAGCCGGAGACGACACGAACGCACTACTTTGCCGCTGCGGGCGCGGTGGCCAAGTGGGCGCCTAGCCCTGGCGGGGCGCTGCAGCGCGGCCGGTCTCGTGTGGGCCAGCGGGTAAGACCAGGTCATGGCTGATGATGGGATACCGCCGGGCGGGGCTGAGGTGGGCGGGGATCCCGCCCTGGGATGCCTGGCACCCGCGGGAAGTCACCGGGCGGCTGGCGGGCGCGGGCGCCCGGTGGTGCGTCGCGGCCGGCTGGGCGCTGGACCTGTTCCGCGGTGAGATGACCAGGCAACATGAGGACCTCGAGATCGCCGTGCCGGCCGGCCAGTTCGGCCTCCTTCGTGCGGCGCTGGCGGACTTCGACATCGAGGTCATCGGGTCCGGCCGCCGGTGGCCGCTGGACAGCCCGGCCTTCGACGTCATGACCCAGACCTGGGTCCGGGAGCGCGACACCGGGATATACCGGCTCGACATCTTCCGGGAGCCGCACGATAGCGGCACCTGGATCTGCCGTCGCGACCCGAGCATCCGGCGCCCTATGAGCAGGTCATCGCGACCTCCCCGGAAGGGATCCCGTACCTGGCGGCGGAGATCGTGCCGCTGTTCAAGGCCAAGCATCACCGGCCCAAGGACCAGGCCGACTTCACCGGCGTCCTGCCGCTGCTGAACCCGGCCCGCCGCGCCTGGCTGGCCGCGGCGCTGGCCCGCGTGCATCCCGGACACCCATGGATCAGCGAACTACAAAGACGAGCATGAGTCGCTGCCGCGACGCATCCTGGTGAGGCAATCGCACACGCCGCCACTGGAAGGGCCCGTAGGGCGTGCCTGCAGCCGGCCGCGCGATCGGATGCGGGCGAGTGGCCACCCCGATCGTATGGCTCGCTACGAGCGGCCAGAGCTACCAGCCGGGCGTCTGAGGCTCTGCTGGCCCGGTCGGCTGTGCAGATTCAGGCCTTGGCGCGCCTACCTCGACGAGCAGAATCCAAGCAGTGACCAGGCCGATGGCGAGGCTCGCCAGCGCGCCGGCGGCCAGGAAGAAGACGCCACCCGGTCAGCCTGCGGCCAGGGCGAGGAAACCAGCCGCCGTGGCCAGCGAGCCAGCAAGGACGAAGGACAGGCGGCTGGCCCTGGCGGACCCGCCGGGGGCCGCAGTCTCCCGGCTGGCGGTCGCTGAAGCACATTAGGAAGCAGGTGCCGCCGGACCGCAGCACCGACGCCAGGCTGCTGACGTACCGGCGCGGCCCCATCGTCGAAGACGTGGAATAGCCCGCTGTCGATGATGGTGTCGAAGGTCGTGCCGAGCGCGGCGAGGTTCAGCGCATCGGCGACCTCGAACCGGGCTGGCAGGCCTGTCCCGGCTGCCTTCGCCCGTGACCTGCGCGCCGCCGCGGCCGCCAGCAGTGCCTGTTCGCCCGTACCGCAGCCCGCGTCGAGCACCCGGCCGCAGAGCACGCCGCTGCCGGCCAGGCGGGCAAGCGCCGGCTGCGGCCGGCCGATATCCCACGGCGCCGGTGCGCCGCCCTCGTAGGCCGCGTCCCAGTCCGGTACCGGCGTCGTCATGACGATCACCCCGATCCGGTTCGGTGGCCCCGGCCCGCGATCGGTTCGATCGTGCCCGTTCTCTGAGTCTGCCAGGGTCCCGGCCAGATCCTCTGCCCAGGACGCGTCCCGGCCCGGCGCCGATCGCCCGGGTTCGCGGGCCAGGACACCTGTTCACGACCACGTCGCTGCGCCCATGATGATCACGCCAGATACGCGGCCTGGCCCCCAGCAGCGGGCTGCCAGTGACTTGCTGCCAGCAGCGTTCTAGGGCCAGAAGCAGTGCTGTACAGACCGGCCGGGAAGCGGCTAGCCTGCGGCGGCTGCGAGCTGCTGCCGGGCGTCCTCGTCGAGCGTGATGCCGGCGGCCGCGAGGTTCTCGTCCAGGTGCCGCACGGAGGAGGTGCCGGGAATCAGCAAGACGTTGGGCGCGAGGCCCAGAATCCAGGCAAGTGCGATCTGAGCGGGCGTGCGGCCAAGCCGCTCGGCCGTGCTGAGTACCTGCTTGCTGCCCAGCACCGGGTTGTCCCGGGCGAAGCCGGAGCCCAGCGGGAAGAAGGGCACGAAGGCGATACCCCGCGAGGTGCACTCGCGCAGAACGGGCATTGAGCCGCGATTGACCAGATTCAGCGGATTTTGCACGCACGCTACGGGCGTGTGCTCCAGCGCGCGCAGCAGGTGCCCGCGGGTCACGTTGCTCAGGCCCACGCCACCGATCAGTCCCTCGTCGCGCGCCTGGATCATGGCGGCAAGCTGGTCGTCGAACCGCTGGTCCGGCGTCGCGTCCTCCAGCAGCCGCAAATTGACGGCAGCGAGCTGATCGACCCCGAGGCTGCGCAGGTTATCCTCGATGCCCCGCCGCAGCTGATCAGGCTCGTCGTAGGCAAGCCATCCGCCGGACCCGTCACGGCGCGCCCCGACCTTACTCACCAGCGCAAGGGTGGCGGGATAGGGGTACAGCGCTTCGCGGATGAGCTCGTTGGCAACGTCGGGCCCGTAGTACTGCGCGGTGTCAATATGGTCAACCCCCGCTTCTATCGCATGGCCCAGCACCGCCAGCGCCTCGCCGCGATCACGCGGCGGACCGAACACGCCAGGGCCGGGCAGCTGCATCGCGCCGAAGCCGACGCGGGAGACGGAGAAAGGGCCGAGAGGGTAGCGCTGCATGGGCCGATTCTAGATAGCCCGCGCCGGTCAGATGCAGCTCAGGCATCTCAACGGCGTCCGCTTCTGCATAGTGTGGTCGGCGCTCGGAGCCGCCCGATCCGTACCTGAGATCGTGGAGATCGTGGAATTGGCCATCGGCCGAACGTCCGATCATGCCGCCAGTCGCGCGATCGTGACAGTTAGCAGGCGATGATGGCTGGCCGGTTCCCTGCCGCTGCCGCCAGGCGGGTCAGGTCACCCGGGTCGCCAGTCAAGATCCGGTCACCTGGCGCGGCGAGGAGCACGACGGTGGCATCGATCGGGTCGGCGGTGCCCGCCGCGGCCAGCAGGGCGCCTGCCTCGCGGCCGTCCCGGTGGCTCACCGCGCGCACGTCGACAGCCTGCAGCAGCCGTGCCAGGCTGGCCTGGCGGCCGTGCCGGTCACGCCACACCTGGGCGACCACCATCGCGTTGGTCCGCAGTTCCAGCCCATGCTGCCGGGAAGCGCGGAGCCTGGCCATCATCGCCCGGTCGTCGCGGTCGACGGCCACCAGCGCGACGGCGTCGAGGATCAGCGCACTCACGCGGCGGTGTCGCTCGCAGTCATGCCGAGTTCCCTTTCGGCCCGGGCGATCTCCTCGGCGGTCAGCACGCCGTGCTCGGCCTCCCAGCTCGCGAGGAAGTTAGCGAGCGCCTCGGCCCGCAGCTTGCTGGCGGCGGCCTCGGCTAGCCACGAGGAGACCGGCTTGCCCGCCTGGGCGGCCGCCGATCTGACCGCGTCGCCGAGGTCCGGCTCGAATGAGACGCTCAGCTTGTCGACCTTCATACGTCTAGCATACCCCGGTGGTTCGTACCGTGGTAGCAACGCACGTTCATGCCGCCATTGGGCAGTGGTTGACGGGTGGTCCCAACTAGTCTCGGCAGCGGCGGGGAGGTCAGATGGGACTGTTGGATCGCCTGAGGGGCCGGCGCGGGTCTTTAGTGTCCTCGCGGGAGCCGCCTGCTGTGCCGGTGTCCTTGCTGGACGGGCAAGACGATCTTGAGGTCGTTGGCGAACTCGCGTATCAGGCCGTCCTGTGGCGATTGTGTGGCGGACCGTGATGCCGTCGTGGGGTGCGGCGTCCTTCGGGTGGTGGGTGAGCACGAAGATCGGCCCGCTCCAGGCGCCACCGTACGGCGCGGCGTCCGGATCGTTGTCGATTCCCGCGTCGAACCCGCGCCGTCCGGCGAGGATCGCGCCGGTGCCGGCGACGTACCTGTCCACCAGGCCAGGCGTAAAGGATAAGCCGGCCATCCACCCCATCTCGTGGTTCGGGGCGGCGATGAATCCGTCCAGCGACATCGTCAGGTGCCAGAGCGCCTTGCCGGTGCGCTCTGACATCGGCTTCCCCTCTCACCCGGGTCGGGTCGCGGTTGGTCCGCGCGCCACACGTGGCCGCCGGCGAAGGCTGTCCGCCTCCTCGGTCAGGGTCGTGACGCTGGTATTGACCGGAGCAGCAGCAGGAAATCATCGGCCGGAGAGCATGCGGGGAGCAGCGAGAGCACTACTTTGCCGCGGACCGAGGGTGTCACTCGGTCGGGTTGACACGGGTGCTGGCGATCGCGGGGATTTGAAGGACGGTGCACAGTGTGACGACGGTTGCCGGGCTGACCGAGGTGACGTTGGGCCGGTATCGGTTTGATCCGTTGCGCATGGCGGCGGCGTATCTCGCTGCCGACGCTGGACGTACGCTCTGTGGCTGGTGATGTGAAGTGACGAAGACCCGGCTCGACCTCACGCGACTGCAAATCCTGGCGTTCCGGCGACACGCCGGCGCGCTCGACGAGCGGCTGTCACGCGGGCGGCACTCGCTTCGGCGTGCGGCCTGGGCAGGGCTGCAGGACAGCATGCCCAGAGCCGCCCTCCTGTCGATCCACGCGCGCGTCGAGGGGACCGAACCGTCCACATGGGAGGACCCTTCGCTCGTCCAACTCTGGGGGCCCCGATTCAACGTCTTCGTCGTCGCCGCTCGCGACCTCGCTGTGTTCTCGCTCGGGACGCTGAGCGACGATGGCAAGGGCCGGCAGAGGGCAGAGGAACTCGCCGCCCGCCTCAGCGCCGTGCTCGGCGGCGCGCGGATGAGCTACGGAGAGGCGGGGCGCGCGCTCGGCGTACACCCCAACAGTCTCAGGTACGCGGCAGCGACCGGCACGGTCTTGATCCGTTGGGAAGGCGCGCGGCTACCGACAGTCTGGACTGTGCCGCCGCCCGAGGTCGATCCCCGCGACGCCCGCCTCGAGCTCGCGCGTCGGTACCTGCATATCTACGGACCAGCCACGCCTGCCGCCTTTAGCCGGTGGGCCGGGGTCGGCCTGCGGGACGGCCTCGCGACATTCGAGGCGCTGCGCAGGTCGTTGACGCCGGTGCATACACCTGTGGGCGGTGCGTGGATCCTCACCCGGGACGAGGCGACCTTTCGCGCCGGCGCGGGCCCGGTCGCGCCGGCGCGGCTCCTTCCGAGCGGTGACGCCTACCTCCTCCTGCAGGGAGCCGATCGCGAGTTCCTGGTCCCGGATGCCGCCCGCCGTAGCGCGCTCTGGACGCCGCGCGTCTGGCCCGGCGGCGTCCTGATCGAGGGAGAGATCGCCGGCACGTGGCGGCGAGCGGAGGCGGTGATGACGGTGCAGCCCTGGCGGCGGCTGTCGCCCGCGCAGCGCGAAGCGGTCGCGGCAGAAGCGGCGTCCCTGCCGCTACCCGGCGTCGGGGGACGGATCGTCCTCCACTGGGACGACTGAGGCTGGGCTCAACGGCGCAAGACGGGCCCCGAAACATCCGGTCATGCCGCCGGCCGGGCAGCACCGGGCCTCCGGCGGCTGGGAAGTTTTGGTCAGGTGACGTCTTGCCTGTAGCCGCCAAGATCCATCTGCAGCGGCTGCCGACGACGGCCGGATTGTCACGGAACGTGTCCGCTCACGGGCACGCCGACCCGCCGTTATGCGTGTTCGGTACGTCGGGACATGGCGGTCTCTTGCGCACCCGAATGGCTAATCTGTCGCGCCTACTGGGTGTGGCTGCGCCTGCCCTTTGGCGATTCCGGCGGAACGGAAACGCTGCCACGGCTCGGTCCATCAGGTCGTGCGGATCATGATCGTGGCCGTTCTTTGACCCCGGCCGCGAGCAGATCGACTACCTCAGCGATGCGGGCCGCGCGGACGTCCGGCCGGCGAGTGGTCGCGTCGATCCAGCGGAGGTAGGCATTGCGGTAGAACTGTGCCAGCGTATCGAAGAATGCGCCCGCAGCCAGGTTGGCCGCCAGCGCTGTTGCGATGTCGTCGGCAAGATCGCCGCGTTGCGGACCTTCCGGTTCCAGCTCAACGGTCACGTCGTCGCCGATCGCGAGCAACAACCTCGGATTCACCGTCAGCACCCATCCGCTGGCGCCCGGCGAAAGCCTCCCGCGGACCCGCCTGTCGTCGATCGTGCCGCCTACGGGATGCTCAGTTTTGGCACCCCACGTCTCGTCTGGGTTGAACGGTACCACTATGACCGCGCGGCCATCAGGACCGGCAGTGATGACGGCGCGGAACCGCTGTAGGCGCACAGCACTCATCATGACAGGACGGCGGCGGCTGGACATCCCTCGAGCCGCCGTACTCGTCGTCCTGGGTCCTTAACCAGGCGCACGCTGGCTGGTGATCAGCGTGCGTGAATCTCGACCTCGGCGCAGCCAGCCGGCCGCCCAGCACCAGGCTGCCCCTGGCTCGGCAGTCATCGAAGGCCCGGTCAGGACGACAGGCGATTCGCCACCTCCCGGGTCCGTGCCATGGCGCTGACCTGAACCGACCGGGTCGTTGTCCTTGAACCGTCCGCCTAGCAGCCCCTTGCGGCTGTGCGATTGCCAGCTCGTCACAGCTGGCCGGGACTGCCCGGTGGTCGTGGCGTGGTGCTGAGTGAGCGGCGCCACCTTCTCGTCGCGTGAGCGCGCTGGCGCGCGCCGGGGAGATGGCCCTTGCTCATCCGATGGGGTTCTTGGTCCAGTTCGCCGGGTTGGTGCCGAGCAGCCGCAGGTGCTGCCTGAACAGGCTGGCCACGCCGATGCTGGGGTGGGCACCGAACTCCTCGATGTCGAACCAGAGCCCGTCAGCGTGAGCGCCGCACAGTTCCTGGTGGGGGAGGCCGCCAATGGGCATCCGCTTCAGGACCACCCGGTAGCCGTTGATGATCTCACTGGTGTTCTCGCTGGCCGGGTCGTGCGGGGTGCAGGTACCGTCGCGCGGGGCGGGGTGGACCTGGATGTAGGGAGCGTCGGTCCAGACGCCCAGGTCGCCGACGTGCGGGTGGAACCGGGAGCTGCCGGTGGTCAGCATGTACTGGTCTGCGCGCAGCAGCCCGGGATCGGCTTCGTAGTACGTGTTGTCGATCCGCCACTGGCTGGGCAGGCCGGAGAGCTGGGCTGGGAACATGAGTGGTGTGGTCGCGTCATACCGGACATGCCTGGCGATTTTGAGCGCCTTGCGTTGCATGTCCTTGTCGTGCCGCAATGCGCTGAAGTTGGGGACGGGGATGGACAGCCACGCCCAGCCGCCGCGGGCATATTGCCAGGCAATGCCCGCACCAGTCCAGAACGCACGGTGCCCGGCCACGTCGGGCGCGCGCTGGCTGAACTGCAGTTTCGACTGGGGGCAGTTCAAGCCGCTGGCCGAGCCTGTGAGGTGGCACTGCCCCCGTGCGTAGACGTCGAGCGACCAGTCGGGGCCTATGAGGCCCGCGTCCATGTACGACTCTGTCCGCGTGATACCACCCGAGAGGAGCGACTCCCCGGCAGGCAGCCAGCCGAACGTCACGCTCGCGACCAGCGGGTTGAACTGGCGCGGCGCCGCGGGCCCGGCACCGGCGGCCGCCGGGCCGGCGCCGGGCCGCACCGGGCCCGCCGCCACGGCCAGGGCCACGATCGCGGCGGCCGCCAGCACCGGGGCGCCCGCCAGGCAGGCCCGGCGCCAGCGAAGGCGGGCCCGCCCCCGGCGGAGGGCGAGCTGGGTATCCACCCGCGAGGGGCCAGCCTCACCGTCGGCTATCTGGTTAAACAGCGCACGGACCTGGGACTCAATCATGGCCGGTCACTCCTTGTCGGTGTGGTGTCGCCACAAGCGTGGCGGGCAGGCTCACCGGGACCGGCGTTATGCCCCGGACCGAGCGCGCGGCGCACCGCCTCCAGGGCCCTGGCCGTCTGGCTCTTCACCGTCCCCGGCGAGCAACCCAGAACCTCAGCGCACTGGTCAACGTTCAGGTCGCAGTAAAAGCGCAGCACCAAGGTGGCACGCTGCCGGGCCGGCAGCGCCGCGACCGCCGCCCGCAGGTCGAGCACCACATCGTGGTCCACCGCGGCCGCCGGCGAGTCGCTCACCCTGCCGACCAGACTGACCCGCTTCACCCACAGGGAGCGCCGCTCTTGGATGAACTCGCGGACCAGCACGGTCCTGGCATAGGCGTCGGGGTGGTCGGCCGCCCGGACCCGGCTCCAGCGCACATACAACTTGATGAGCGTGGCCTGCACCAGGTCATCCGCGCGCTGCCAGTCATCGCACAGCACCGCGGCCAGCCGCCGCAGCGACGACATCCTAGCCGCCACATACTCGCAATATTCGGCGTCCCGGCTGAGGCTCACCGCAGGCCACCCTGTGTTGCCTTCACCTGCTTCACACCCATTAGAGGCATGCGGCACCGCGTTCGGTTGTCACGCACGGGGGAATTATGGATACAAGTTTTGCGCGCAGCCGGAGACCAGGAGCCGCAGAGCACTGCACTCCCCGGCGACGGCGAGCCATATGCTCGAATCCACATCTGGCACGCATGCCTAACACAACGTCGCCCAGCCAGTCATCGCGACAGGCCTGGCTTCTTGCAGGAGAACTCGAGCCCGTGCGGATATGGACGATCTGTGCTGCTATGCCTGACCTGATCCACGGCACTAAACAGAGCCCAGAGTCGGCAGGGAGGACGAACGCGCGTCGCAGACGCATGCGTTCCGTGACGGTCGCTGTCTGGCTTGACGGCACTGCAGACGGTCCCGATGGCCGCCATGCTCGCGGAACTGTTGCCGCAGCTGATCATGCGCTATCTCGGTAAGATCAGCTATATCGAAGATCGGGCTTTCCGGGGGCTAGAGGGGCCCTGGGCTTAGCTGTGGCTGTCCAGGAAGCCCTTGCTGCCAGAGCCCGTCAGCCGGGCTCAGTCCCAGCCCGTCCCGGCCCAGTACGCCTGCCCGCTGTCCGCGCAGTGCTGCAAGACGATCCCAGCGATCGCGTGCAGCTCCCAGCCCATCCGGGTCAGGTCCGTCAGGCACAGGTGCCGCGTGGTGTGAGTGGAGAACCGGGGCACCCCGGCCGCCAGCGCGATCCGCCGCACCACCTTCGACCAGGTCCATAGCGTCAGCGGCTCCGCAAGGTTGCGTCGTGACTCCGACAAGAACAAAGACCCCGGGCCCGGCTGAGCGCAGCCCGGTGACGCAAGTACTCCGACAGCAGCACCCCAGTTGGCGCCGAGTACGGCACCATCCGCTCCCGCCGGGTCTTGGTCGTCTCCGCCGGACGGGCCGTGCTGACCTGCTGGGAGCCTGCCAGCCCGGACGATGAACGGGTGCTCAGACGCCTGCGCCTGGTAGGTCTCGGTACCGGCCTGACGGCTGCGGGCTTCAGCGACATCGAGGTCCGGGCACGCTCCGGCTGGCGAGCCGCCGAGCGGTCTATGTGGGAAGAAGCCGCTGCGCTGGCCCCCGGCGATGATCCCGTGCTGCAGGCATTCCACGGCGAAGGCGTGCG
Source organism: Streptosporangiaceae bacterium (assembly GCA_035299845.1). Lineage (GTDB taxonomy): Bacteria > Actinomycetota > Actinomycetes > Streptosporangiales > Streptosporangiaceae > Palsa-506. The sequence goes on along the minus strand of DATGVY010000059.1, from coordinate 7,925 downwards.
CTCCCTCGGCACCTTCAGCCTGATACACCGGGTCATGGCCACCGCGACCGCACCCTGAACGGCGACGCGCCAGACACCCGGCCGCGGGCGTGGCCGACCCACCGGACTGCAGGTCCCGCAGCCGCCTGCGCTGTTGCGGGATCAAGCGCAGGTTGACTCGCGTTCTGCAGATCAGGGCGTTATGCGCGGAGGCTTTCTCCGGATTGACCAGTCAGACGGTCACAACGGCCTGCCGGAGCCCGGCCACGATCCCGATGATGCGGTCGGCCAGGCTGGGGGGAACGCCCAGATCGTCGAGGGTGGCGAGAAGGTGGGCGGCGGTAAGGTCAAAATGGGTGTCACTGATGCTCAGGCCATGGTGGGCCGCGGCAATGTCTGGTCCCCGGTAGCGCCTGGGACCGCCCAGCGCCTCACCGAGGAACGTGGCGAGGTACCGCCGGTGCCGGTCACCGACGCCGCCGGGGAAGAACGGGGCGAGCTCAGGGTCAGCGAGCAGCCGTCTGCAAAAGCCGTCGACGGCAGCGACAAGAGCGGGCCGCCCGCCGATCTCCTCGTAGATGCTGATCGCCTCCACTTCGGCGGGGGCGGAGGCGTTGGGACAGGTGGTCATGGTCATGGCAAGTCTCCTCGTTGAGGTCGTCTACTGTGACGATCCCTCCCCGCAAGCAGTCCGCGCCTGAGCAATGACTACTCATTTTGCGTCGTACGGCGGCACAACTCGCGGGAGAGGCGCAGCGGGTGGCACCAGCCAGAGCCGGGGCTGCCTTGATGACTTGCGGGTGGAAGGAGTTGAACCCAGACTATTCACGGTGAGCGGCATTGCCGGCGTGACGGCGCGCCGAGCCCTCGCTGCTGGTGCTTGTCTGCCCGGGCCGGGCTGACATGCTGGCTGGTGCGGCGATGGCGCTGCAGCGGTGGCCGATCGTTGGCCGGCGGTCGGAACTGGAGGTGTTCGAGCGGGCCCTGGGCTCGGCCGAGCTGGCGGGCCTGGTGATACACGGCCGGGCAGGGGCCGGGAAGACCCGGCTGGCGGATGAGTGCCGCCAGCAGGCGGCGGCCGGCGGTCACCCGACCGAGCGGGTGGCAGGCAGCCGGACTGCCGCGCTGCTGCCCCTCGGTGCCGTGGCCGCGCTGCTGGCCGGCGGGCTCGGCCGCCCCGGTCCTGACGGGAACGTCCACACGGTGGCGCTGTTCGAGGAGACCCGCCGCGCCCTGCACGACCGTCACAATGGTCGCCGCCTGGTGACCGTTGCCGATGACGCGGCGCTACTGGATGCCGCGTCACTTGCCCTGCTCGGGTATCTGGCCGCGCAAAAGACGATCTTCTTGATCGCCACAGTGCGGACCGGCGAGCCGGTCCCGGACCTCCTGACCGGCCTGTGGCGGGACGGCCGGGTGGAGCGGGTCGACCTGCGCGACCTCAACCGCGCCCATCTCGATACGCTGCTGCACCTCGCTCTGGGCGGCCCGATCGAGGCTGGCGCGGGGCGGCGGCTCTGGGAGGCCACCCGGGGCAACCCGCTCTACGTGCATGAACTGGTCCTGGGCGCACTTGAATCCGGGGCGCTGGTCGAGCGGTCGGGGGTGTGGCACCTGGAGGATCGGCTGCCGGCCACCACCAGGCTGCTGGATCTGGTCGGGCAGCGGATCGGCGGCCTGTCCGCCGAGGCCCGTTCCGTCGTCGAGCTGCTCGCCCTGTGTCAGCCGGTGGACCTCGGCTATCTCGAGACGATCGCCCCGGCCGGGGTGCTGGAGTCACTGGAACGGGCCGGGCTGGTGACGATCGCCGTCGCCGACGGGGAGGCGCGCCTGGCCCACCCCTTGCACGGCAGGGTGGTCCGCGCCGCCATGCCGAGGCTGCGGGCGCGGGCGATCTTGCTGGCCGAGGCCGGGCGGCTGGAGGCGCTGACCCCGGCGCTCGGGTCGGCGGCGCTACGGATCGCGGTGTGGCGGCTGGACGCGGGGGGACGGCCGGACCCGGCTATCTTGGTCCGCGGTGCCCACCTGGCCCGCTACGCGCACGACTTCCGCGTCGTGCGGCGGCTGATCGAGGCGGTGCCCGGCGAGCAGCTGGATGCGGCCGGGGCGCTGCTGCTGGGTGAGGCGCTGTACGAGCTCGGCGTCTTCGACGCCGCCGAGCGGGTCCTCGCGCGCGGGCAGGAGCTGCCGTGCAGCGAGCACGTCGCGCTGCGCCTGGCGGTCACCCGGGCCAAGAACGCCCACTGGGGCTTGTGCCAGCCCGAGGCGGCGCTGGCGATCAACGCCGCCGCCCGGGCGGTCATCACCACCCGGCCGCTCACAGAGGAGCTCATGGCCGACGAGGCCTCCATCTTGATGTTCTCCGGTCACCCCGACCGGGCGCTGGCCGTGCTCGAGCGCATCGCCGGCAGCAACCGGCGGACACGGGTCGTCCGGGCCATCGCCGGGGCGCCCGCACTGGCGGTGACCGGAAGGACCGCCGAAGCGGTGAAAGCCGCCGAGGCCGGCTTCGCCGATCACGCCGCGCTCGGCGACGAGCTGGCCATCGCCCACCCGGCTATGCACCTGGTCAACCAGGTGTTCGCCCTGACCGAGGCAGGCCGGCTCGCGGACGCCGAGCAGCTGGCCCGGGCCGGCGCGGAGATCGTCGCCTCCCACCGGGTGCCCATCGCCCAGATCTTCTTCGCCGCCAATCTCGGGCGGGTGGCCACCCTCCAGGGCCGGGTGGCGACCGCTCGCCGCTATTACGCCGAGGCGGCCGGACTTGCGGAGGCCAACCGGTTCGCCGGCCCGCGGCGCCTCGCCCTCTCGGGCCTGGCCCTGGCGCACGCCATGCTCGGCGAGGCAGACGCCGCCGCCCAGGTGTTGGCCGAGCGCGCCACCGTGCCGGCGTTCGGCTTCCGCGGACCCGAGCAGCAGCTCGCCGACGCGTGGACTGCCATCGCATCGCGGCGGCCGGCGGAGGCGACGGATCTATTCCGGGCTGCCGCCGCGCAGGCTGCTTCGACCGGGCACCGGACCACCGAGTCCTGGATCTGGCACGACCTGATGCGCACCAGCGGGCAGGACACGTCCGCCCGCCTGCGCGAACTGGCCGCCGTGTGTGACTCGCCGCTGATTTCCGCGCGGGCCCGGCATGCTGTCGCCGCCCGGGCTCGCGACGCCGCCGAGCTGGCCGGCGCCGCGGACGACTTCGAGTCCCTGGGGGCAATTCTGCTCGCCGCCGAGGCCGCGGCCGGCGCCGCCGAGGCCTTCAGCCGGGCCGGGGATAAGCGGGCGGCGACCGCGGCGCTGCGCCGCGCGAGCGCGCTCGCCGCCGCCTGCGAAGGCGCCGCCACACCAGGGCTCGTGCATGCCACCGCCGCCGCGGTCCCGCTGTCGGGCCGCGAACGCGAGATCGTGATGCTCGCCGGCACGGGCATGGCCAGCCAGGACATCGCCGACCGCCTCTACCTGTCCGTGCGGACGGTGAACAACCACCTGCAGCACGCCTACACCAAGCTCGGTGTCAGCAGTCGCGCCGGCCTGGCCCACGCCCTGGGGAGCAACTCATGACGCCGGAGCAGATCACCCTGGTGCAGTCGTCGTTCCAGCGCCTCGGCCCCCGGCTGCCGGCCATGGCGACCCGGTTCTACCAGGAGCTGTTCGGGCGAGACCCGGCGCTGCGCCCGCTGTTCACCACCGACCTGGCCAGCCAGGAGGCCAAATTCGCCGACAAGCTCACCGAGATCGTGCGGGCCATGCCCCGCCTCGACGAACTTCTGGCCCACACCCGCGCCCTCGGAGCCCGGCACGTCGGCTACGGGGTACGAGCCGCCGACTACCAGACCGTCGGCAACGCCCTCCTCGCCGCGCTCGCCGCCGTCCTCGGCGACAGCTTCGACGCCCCAACACGCCAGGCCTGGACCCTCGCCTACAACCTCGTCGCCGAGACCATGCTCGAAGGCGCCGCGGCGGCCCGGCCCGTCGGCAGCTGACCGCCGCAGCCGGCCGAGACGCAGATGCTCGCGCCCGAACTGGACGATCTGCACCGACGGCCCGCGTCGCCGGCGCAGTCCTCAGCCGTTCATACTCTGCAAGGCGAGCGCTTGTCGCATACGTTTCCGTGACAGTCGCTGTCCGGCTCCAGACGGTCCCGGTGGCCGCCATGTTCGCGGAACTGCTGCCGCTGCTCATCATGCTCTTCTCGGTGAGATCAGCTATATCGAAGATCGGGCTTCCGGGGGCCAGAGGGGCTTGGCTGTGGTTCCTAGGAAAGCAGAATCGAGTCTGTGTTCGACTGTCTGATTCCTGGGCGCCGGCCGTGAGCTGAAGATCATTCTGGGAGGCAGTCTGGGGGGCAGAATGCCGCCAGCGATGGCTGGCCTGCGCTGGCCTCCGCTAGCGTGAGCCAGCGTTCAGCCTGGTCAGGACCTATATGACGGTTACAGGGCTGTCTGATTGTGGTGATGGTAAGGAGAAGGTCTACGGTTCGATTCCGTAAGGGGGCTCCAGCCAGCTCATGAGCGTTTTTCGCTCATGTATCCGGTGACAATGCAGCCCGGAAGTGCCCCCGGATGCCCCCCAGCGCTGTGCGCGATGGCCCCCAGCGCTTCGCTTGGGACGCTGATCATGGCGGTGACCTGGGATTGCGTGCGCCGGGCGCGGCTGGTGAGCGTTTCCGGTTCCGGAATCCGGCAGCAACCTGGCCTTCATGCCGCGAAGGTAACGATGCTGCCCGAGGGTGGCCCTGGGGCCACTTCGGTTCCGGATCGGGTATCGAAGCGGCCGCATGCGGTGGACAGCCTGCGGCCACCTCGTGATCGTGTCGTGGCACCCAGATCGCGGGCTCCTGCGGCGCTGAGCTTGTGAGTACCGTGACCGGGCTCAGCACAGATCAGGGGCGCCTGCGGATCGCTCGCGGGACAGGCCAGGTGCTGCCGCCTGCGGGGCCCGCCTGCGCCAGGTCGCGCTCCGTGATGGCCACCGGCGTCAGGACACGAACCATACCCGCCGATCTGGTCGGCCGCGAGACTCTGGAGCTTGGCGTTCAGCAGTGCACATATGAGAGTGTTCTGATCGTGTTTTCCTGCGCTGGAGCCCGTGCCTCCGGCGCTGTCAGCCGTGAGCTGGCCGCGAGGAGACGGTTGCATCCAGTCCGGCTGACGGAGGCTCTCGGCCGGGCGCTGGGGGCCGCGTTCTGTGCGGCAGCTGTCCTAACGATCCGCGTGGGCTTGAGCGGATATGGCCCTGGGGTGCAGTATGGGTTCGGCTGCCGCTGGTAGCGCCTTCGGCAATCGCCGGCAGCCGGGCACAACCCTACGTGTCAATTTCCGGAAGCTAGCCCGCGAGTTTCCGCCCGCTGCCTGGGCGGTTCTATTTCCCAAATTCAAGCTGCTTTGATTCTCAAGGTCTAGGAAAGGAGGCCGCGATGCAGCAAACCCGCTGGCACACGAAGGTGGGCATGATCGCCGTTAGTGCCGTTGCCCTTGGCCTGGTAGCCGGCTTCGTGCTGGGCCTGAACTCGGCGGTGGACGCGAGTGCCGGAGGCCAGACGCGCGCGGCGGCGGGCGGCATCCCGCGTGGCTACGCCCGGGTCGATCCGCGGAACCCCGCGCATTCACGGCAGGTTTTCCTGGGACAGCCGCTGAGCGACAACGCGCCCATCTTCCCGGGTGACCCCAAGGTCAAGTGGCAGCTGTGGAACTGCGTAAACGCCCATCCCAGTGTCCCGCGCTGCCACCAGGGATCGGGCTACACACTGGAGCAGATTCAGTCGCTGGGCACCCACACCGGCACGCACATCTCTGCTCCGTGCCACTTCCATGAGAACAAGCCGTGCCTTGACCGCCTGCCCGAGAAATTCTTCGGCCTGCGCCCGCTGATAGTGATCAACGTCAAGCCGCTGATCCTGGCCCGCCACGGCAATGGCGACTTCTTCATCACCGTCCACTACATCCAGAATTGGCTGCGCCGCACCCGGTGCGCGGCGATCCCGCAAAACTCCTACGTGGTGCTCTACACCGGGCTATCCAGCTTCTACCACCTGGGTAACCGGCGAGTGCCCGGCCGGTACAACGACTACTACGATGACGTCCCCGGCTTCAGCGCGACCTCCACCAAGTGGCTGTGGGAGCACGGCGCGATCGGCGTCGGTGCGGACACCTTTGGCCCGGACGCCACCATGGATACCGGCTTCGGCTCCACCACCGAGATCACCGCCCTCGGCGGCATCACGCTGGAGAACATGGGCCCGGGCCTGGCCAGCATGCGGCCCTGCGGCGACTGGATCGAGTTCAACGGCCCGCGGCTGACGAGCACCCCGCACGATCAACTCGGCGGCAGGCTCGACTTCTCCGGTGCCTGGATGGGGATGGACGGCTGGACCCTTCGGAGAACCTCATAGCCAGCCAAGGACCACTCGTCCGCTCACGCGGAAAGCGGCCGCAGCATCTCCCCGGTAACGGGTCGCCTCACCGAACTGTGCCGCAGCCCGGAACTCACCCGAGCCGACGATCTCGACGCTGCGGACCAGTCGCGTCCACAAGCCCGCTCGCAGCCACGATGACAATCCCTCGTCATCTGATGTCACCCAGCATGGCAGCACCTTGATGTGGAAGAGCACGCGTAGCCGATCTGTCCTTCCGGGTGTACTCGACGAGGTCGGCGCGTTGACGTTCAGATGGAACAATCTGTCGCGCAGGCTGGCAACGTCAGGCAGCCCGAAGTTACGCCAGCGCTGGCTGGTGAGGCCGGGAGCTTGCTGGACTGGCCTGGTCCGCGGTTAGGCTACGGGCGTGACGCAGGTTGCGCCTGGCCCGGCCGTGGGTGGGGTGCATGGCTTCACGGTTGCGCTGACTAGCTTCGTGGGCCGGGCGGGCGAGGTGGACGAGGTCGCCGGGCGGCTGGAGGAGTACCGCCTGGTGACGGTGACCGGGCCGGGCGGAGTGGGCAAGACGCGGCTGGCCGCCGAGGCGGCGCGGCGGGTGGCCGGCCGGTTCGCCGATGGGGTGTGGCTGGTGGAGCTGGCCAGCGTGCCGGAGCCGGCGCTGGTGGCGGCGGCTGTCGCGGGGACTTTGGGGCTGCATCTGGCGCCGGGGGCGCCGGTCACGGATTCGCTGATAACGGTGCTGGCGCGCCGGCAGTTGCTGCTGGTGCTGGACAACTGCGAGCATGTCCTGGTGGCGGCGGGTGAGCTGTGCGCCGCGCTGCTGCCGACCGCCGATGATGTGCGCATCCCGGCGACCAGCCGGGAGCCGCTGGGGGTGGCGGAGAGGCCCGCTACCGGCTGGCGCCGCTGGGGCTGCCGGTGCCGGACAACCCGGCGCGGATCTCTGGGTCGGATGCTGTGGTGCTGTTCTGCGACCGGGCCCGCCGCGCCGTCCCCTCAAGACCCCAGAAAGGTAATCAGCCATGCCACCCGTCACGGTCGAGATCGATACCGGCTCCGCCAGCTCCCGGGGACGGCCTCCCGGGCGAACCTGGCTCATCCGGCTCCGGCGAGGACGCCGAATCGTCATCACCACTACCGGCCTGTCCCGCATCAGCGCCCAGCACCTCGCCGAAAAGATCAACAGCCTCCTGGCCGAACCCGAACCCAAAGGGCCTTGACAGGACATAGGGCATCGTTATATATGTCTGCGAGCGTTCAGGGACCGCTGCCGCACTCATACCGCGTAGCAGGCGCCTACCCCGCTGGCCGTAGGCCTCGGGCATGCTGATCAAGGCAGCTCGAAAGGTGAGGTCTGGCAGCAAGCTGGTCGCCGCGGCCCTGCCCGGCCGGCGCTGGATGCGGGTTCACCTCTTCCTGCACATCCGGGCCCTCATGGGAGTAGTTGCGAGGCAGCCCGGGGGCTTAACGGGCCATTTCCGCGACACCCTGCGCCACCGCACACGGTGCGCACAGCCGCACGTCCGCGTCGCCTAGCTGCCGGGTCATGACAGCCCTGCCGTCACACACGCCCAGG
>DATGVY010000058.1:0-2522 GCA_035299845.1 Streptosporangiaceae bacterium | reverse complement strand
GCCACAACACGCTCCAGGTGTTCGGGACGCACTTGGCGAACAACCCGAAGTACCGCGGGTTCTCCGGCGTGATCACCGCGTCGATCTTCAGCATCCTGGCGTTCATCGGGTTCGAGGAGGCCGCGCCGCTGGCCGAGGAGGCGCATGAGCCACGGCGGCATGTCCGGCTCGCCGTGCTAATCAGCTGCGTGGCCGTCGGCCTCTTCTACGTGATCAACACTTACGCGTCCACGGTGTTCTACGGGCCGAGCCGGATGTTGGGCTTCGTCAACGCGGGCGGCGGCAACCCGTGGCAGAACGTGCTCGCCCGCAGCGGCTGGGGCACCGTCGGTTATGTGATCGTCTTCTTCGCCCTGCTGAACTCGGTGATCGCCAACCAGAACGCCGCGAACAACTCCTCCACCCGCAACCTGTTCGCGATGGGGCGGATCAGGCTGCTGCCTGCGGCGTTCGCGCTGGTGACCAGGCGGTTCCGGGCCCCCTACATCGCTCTGGTCACCCAGCTCCTGATCACCATCGCGGTGGCGCTGTGGCTCGGCGAGCAGTACACCCCGCTTATCGCGTTCGAGCTGACGGCGACGATCATCGTGGACGTCTTCGTTCCGCTGTATATCTTGCTGAACCTGGCCTGCATCGTGTATTTCGCGCGGTACCGCAGGGCCGAGTTCAACTGGCTGCTGCACGGCGTGGTCCCCGTGCTGGGCATCGCCGCGTTCGTGCCGGCCTTCTTCGCCGGCGCGGGTATCCCCGTGTTCTCCTTCATCACCCCGCTGCCGGCGCCGCTGTCCTACGCCGGCCCGGCTGTCGGGGCATGGATGGTCCTCGGGATCATCTACATGGCGTACTTGTATGTGCGGCACCCGAGCCGGATCGCCGAGACCCGCCGCGTCTTCATCGACCAGGCATAGTCAGCCGGGTCGCCGCCCGCCGGGTGATCGCCGCGAAAGCCGCCCCGTCGTGCACCGCGGCGCCGCCCTGGTCGTTGTTGAAGTAGACGAAAATGTCCGCGTCGCCCGGCCAGGTCTCGGCTACCCGCTGTACCCCAGCTGCGCAAGGCCCGCTCGCCCTATCGCGGCCAGGGCCGGGCCGCCCCTTCGTGGAACCGGAGGTAGCCCCAGTCGGCCGTGCGCCACAGCGGTGTCACCGGATGCCCGATCCGATCCGCCCAGTAGAGCGCGGCGTTGTATCGCTCCAGCAGCTGCCTGATCTCCTCGGTCCACCACGACTCATGCCGGAACTCCACCGCCACCCGGACACGACCGTCCGTGGCCTCAGCAGCTCCGCGCCGCCCGGCGGGCGCCGTAGGCTCCGCGGCCGGCGCGGACGGGGACTGGTCGCTCGCCGGGAACCGCGAGAACTCCCGCAGGCACGCGTCGAGCGCGCCGACGTTGGCGGGCAAGTTCGGGGGCAGCTGGAGCAGCACCGGGCCAAGCCGGTCAGCCAGCCCGGCGGCCGCGTTCAGCAGGCGCTCGACCGGCTCAGCCGGATCGCGCAGCCGCTTGATGTGGGTCAGGTAGCGGCTTGCCTTGACCGCCATGACGAAACCCTCGGGGGTCCGGGCCCGCCAGCTTTCGAACGTCCCCCGGCTGGCAGCCGGTAGAACGAGCCGTTGTTCTCGACCGTGCCGTATTGCCCGGCGTAATACTGCAGCCAGCTGCCCTGCGCGAGGCCAGGCGGATACAGCACGCCGCGCCAGTCACGGTACTGCCAGCCGGAGGTGCCGACCAGAATAAGCATCGCCGAAACGCAGCCTCCCTATCGCATCCTCGCACGGCGAACCGGGTCCGTCGGCGCTACGCGCCAGGTGCGGCGTAGTCCTCGCTTCCAAGGATGTGCAGCGAGACGTAGGCCTCGTCGCCGACAACCCAGCTGTCATGGCCCGGCGGGACGTAGAAGAAGTCGCCCGCTTTCATCAGCCGCTCCGTGCCGTCGTCCATCCTTGCCACCGCCTGACCGCTGAGAACGAGGCCAACGTGCTCGACCTGGCATGATGCCGTTCCGACCGTCGGCCCGACATGCTCCGACCAGCGCCACCCCGGCTCGTACGTTGCCCGACCCAGCGTCGCTGGTCCCACCCGGTAGAGGTCGAAACGACCCTTCTCGAACTGGCGCGTTTCGACTGGCTCGGCGAAATTGATCAGCTCCATGCTCATCGATCAAGTATCGCAAAGCCACTCTCGGCGCGGCCCGCGACGATCGCCGCGGGTCATGCGCGAGGCGATTCCTGCTGGTCAGTGCCAGGCCTTGTGCGCGACGAGGATCCAGGTTGAGTCACGATCCCGTGTCGCCGTCGATGCATTCACGGATCAGGTCGGCGTGGCCATCATGCCGGGCGTTTTCCTCGATCATGGGGCTGGCCCGTGACCGGGCGCGTCAAACAGCTGCGGCGCGCTGTTCGGCGATGGAGTTGCCGCCGTCCACGACCAGGCACTGCCCGGTGATGTAGGACGCGCCCGGGCTGGCCAGCCAGGCAGCGGCGGCGGCAACCTCGTCAGGTGAGCCGCTGCGGCCGATGGGCGTGG
>DATGVY010000057.1:0-4017 GCA_035299845.1 Streptosporangiaceae bacterium | reverse complement strand
GGCCGGCGATGCGAGCCGCGCCGGCCGCTGGCTGGCCGGCTGCATCGCATTGATCGTCGTCATCGTAGCCTGCGATGCGCTCGGCCAGCTCGCCACCGGAATGAGCACCGCCGCCGCCACGGAGTGGCTCAGGCGCAAGCTGGCCAGTCACGTCTTCGCCTCCGGGCTCCGGCTGCCCGAGCGCTTTCCGGCCGGGGACCTGGTCGGCCGGGTCATTGGTGGCGCAGCGGACGCGGGCGGCGCTCCGGCCAGCGGAATCCTGGCTCTGGCCGCCGTCATCCCCCCGGTCGGCAGCGTCATCGCTCTCGCCCTGATCGATCCCTGGCTCGCGATGGCCTTCGCCGCCGGGCTGCCTGTGCTGGCCGTTGTACTCCGCGCGTTCGTCCGCGACACCTCTGACATAACTGTCCGTTATCAGCGGGCCCAGGGCGCGATCACGGCCCGGCTGCTGGACGCTCTGGCCGGCGCGCGCACGATAGCCGCGGCGGGCACCTGCGATCAGGAAGCGGCCCGGGTACTCGTCCCACTGGCCGAGGTGCGCCTGCACGGCCGCGCCTTCTGGCGAATCCAGGCGCGGATCGCGGCGCAGGGCTCTCTCATCGTTCCGCTACTTCAGGTAGTCGTACTCGGGGTCGCGGGGATCGCGCTCGCGGGCCGCCGGATCAGCCCGGGCGAATTGCTCGCCGCCAGCCAGTACGCCGTGCTCGGCGCCGGTGTCGGCGCGGCGATCGGCCGGCTCAGCCAGCTTGGCCGGGCCCGCGCTGGCGCCAGGCGGGCGGCGGAGCCGCTCGCCGTGGCCGCGCCCGCCCAGGGCACGATGCCGCTGCCGCCGGGCCCTGGCCGCCTGGAGTTGCGCGCGGTGACGGTGCAGGCGGGCGGCGAGCCGATTCTCGATGGTGTCGATGTCGCCGTTCCCGGCGGCGCGGTGGTCGCCGTGGTCGGGCGGTCCGGGGCAGGCAAGTCGCTGTTCGCGGCGCTCGCCGGGCGATTGCTGGATCCGGACGCGGGAGAGGTGACGCTGGATGGCGTCTCGGTCGCCAGGCTCGACCGCACCGAATTGCGGCGTGCCGTCGTCTACGCGTTTGACCGGCCGGCGTTGTTCGGCCGCACGCCACGCGAGGCGATCGCGTTTGGATTCTCGCACCCGGCGACGGCCCGGGTGCTGTCCGCCGCCCGGGACGCGTCCGCCTACGAATTCCTCCAGCGCCTGCCCGAGGGCCTGGACACGCCGCTGGACGAGGCCCCGATGTCAGGCGGGGAGATTCAGCGACTCGGGCTGGCCCGCGCGCTCGCGCACGCGGACCAGGCGCGGCTGCTGATCCTGGACGACGCGATGTCCAGCCTCGACACCGTTACCGAGATGCAGGTCAGCAGGGCGCTGACCGCGCGGCTTGGCCACCGCACCTGCCTGGTCATTGCGCACCGCGCCGCGACGGCGGCGCGGGCCGACCTCGTGGCCTGGCTGGACGGCGGCAAGCTGCGCGCATTGCGACCCCATCATGCGCTATGGCAGGACCCTGGATACCGTTCGGTCTTCATGTCCGAACCGGTGCACGCCGCGGCGGCCGCGGATGGCTGATCCAGGCGCCCTGGGGACTGCGCGCGCCAGACGCTCGCTGCTGGTGCGCGTGCTGCGCAGCAGCCTCAGCAGCCGGCCGGGCGACGCCGGATGGCTTGCGGCCTGGTCACTGATCCAGGCATTCCCCTCGCTCGTCTCGGGCTGGGCGGTGGCCAAGGCGACCGGGGACTTCCTCGCGGGCGGGACAAGCACCTCGCGGGGACTTGAGTGGCTCGGCATACTCGGGCTGGCCGCGGTCGCCAGCGCGCTGGCCAGCCGGCAGACATACCTGAGAGTCGCAGCGCTCGTCGAACCGCTCCGCGACGACCTGGTCCGCATCATCGTCACCGGCGCGCTCCGGCACGCGACGCGGGACTCGAACCCGCGGGACACCGGCGCAGTCGCGCGGATCACGCACCAGGCGGAGATCGTCAGGGACAGCTACGCCGGCCTGCTGGCGGTCAGCCTCAGCTTCGCCTTCACAGCGGTCAGCGCGCTCATCGGCCTGGCCACGCTCGTGCCCGCCGTGCTGCCCTTCGCCGTCGTGCCGTTGGCGGTGTCGCTCGCGCTGTTCTGCTGCCTGCTGCCGGCCTTTGCCACCCGGCAGCGCAGGTCCCTCGCCGGCGAGGAGGCGGTGGCTGAATCGGCCGCCGCAGCCCTGGCCGGCCTGCGCGACGCCATCGCCTGCGGAGCAGAGGACCAGGTGCGGAGCGAGATCATTGATCGAGTGACGACGCAGGCCGCCGCCCTCCGGGCGCTGGCCAGGATGAACCTGCTGCGGACACTGTGCCCGGCGGTTGGCGGCTGGCTGCCGCTGATACTCGTCCTGGCTGACGCCCAGTCGCTAGTGCGCCGTGGTGTCAGCCCAGGAGCGATCATCGGCGCGGTGACCTACATCGGCGGCGTGCTGCACAGTGCCCTGTACACCTTGACCCGTGGCGTCGGCGGCAGCGGGATCCGGCTAGCGATCACGCTGCTGCGGATCGCCGAGGCCAGCGCGTGCCCACTGGACCTGAGCAGCCGAGGCGGCGGACGGCATCGGAGAGTAGCCGGCAGCGCCGACAGCACCGGCAGCAGCACCGGCACCGGCACCGGCAGCATCGGCACCGGCAGCAGCACCGGCACCGGCAGCAGCACCGGCAGCGGCGGCAGCACCAGCAGCGCTAGTAGCGGCGGCGGCAGCGGCAGCGCCCCGGCCGACATACGGCGCCAGCCTGGGCACGCGGCGGTGATCACCGGACCCGGGAGCCGGAAGGGCAGCGACCTGGGCCGGGTATCCCTCCGCCGGGTCAGCTTCGCCTACGGCCCGCACGCCGAGCCCGTCCTGCGAGCTCTCGACCTCGACATCCCCGACGGACATCACCTCGCGATCGTGGGGCCAAGCGGAATCGGCAAGTCAACCCTCGCGGGGCTGGTCGCCGGGCTGCTGCGCCCACTGGCCGGTGACGTGCTGCTGGGCGGCACGCCGCTCGCCGAGATACCCGACGCGGACCTGCCGAGGTACCGGGTACTGATCCCGCAGGAGGCTTATGTCTTCGCCGGCACGCTCGGCGAGAACCTCGGCTATCTGGTGCCAGGTGCGCCACCGGCGAAACTCGACGCCTCGGTCGACGCGGTCGGCCTGCGCACCCTGGTGACCCGGCTCGGCGGATACCGCGCGCAACTGAGCCCGGCGGCGCTGTCCGCGGGAGAACGCCAGCTCATCGCGCTGGCCCGGGCACACCTGTCGCCAGCCAGGCTGGCCATCCTCGACGAGGCGACCTGTCATCTGGATCCGGACGCGGCGGCGCGAGCCGAGGGTGCGTTCGCGGCCCGGCCCGGCACACTGATCGTCATCGCCCACCGGATAAGCTCCGCGCTCCGCGCGCGCCAGGTGCTCGTGCTGGACGGGGCCTGCGCGCGGATCGGCGATCATGCGGCGCTACTCGCTTCCTCGCCGATGTACCGGGATCTCGTCGGCCACTGGCAGGCGGGTCACGACCCAGCGACCGGAAGGCCGTTGGACACGTTTCCCCGTCCTCGTGGCCTGCCCGCAGAGCCGAATGTGGTCGTCGCCCGGGAGTGAAGGAGCCGGCCCGCCAGCCGGCCACAAGCCTGGCCCGGCCGCAGGGTCATGAGGCCAGGGCTCCAGGCTGCCGTTCTCCTCGCGGTGCTGCATGACGGCGAGCATCTTCGCGCAGGTCACCCGGATGCGTCCGGGTCGGCGGGCCAGACGATGCGGAGGGTGCGTTCAGCCCAGTCATGGGGGATTCGCCGGGCGCGGAGGTGACGGTCATACAGAGAACCGATGAGCAGGCTGACCGCGACGTCGAGGTCGAGGTCGGCTCGGAGATGGCCGGTCTGCACGCCGCGGGAGAGCGCCTGCCGCAGGCTTTCCCGCCGAGGTTCGACCAGGCGCTGCCGGAAGTGTTCGAGGAGTTCGGGGTTGCGGCCGTGCTCGGCGAGGATCGTGCCGAGGA
>DATGVY010000056.1:0-2133 GCA_035299845.1 Streptosporangiaceae bacterium | reverse complement strand
TGACGGCATGAAGAGCCCGCTGCTTGCCGCCCCTGGCGCCGTTCCCGCCGACGGTCCGGACGGCGGGGTGGCCGCGCACTACGGCGATCCGTACGGCGAGCAGCGGGCGCTGGCCTGCTCCGCCGGACTGGTCGACCGCTCGCATCGTGGCGTCATCAAGATCACCGGGCCGGACCGGCTGTCCTGGCTGCACAGCCTCACCACGCAGAGCCTGGAGCAGCTGGCGGCCGGCGACACCGCCGAGGCGCTCATTCTCAGCCCGAACGGCCACATCGAGCATCAGCTGACGCTGACCGACGACGGCACCGCGGTGTGGGCGCACGTCGAGCCCGGCACCGCCGGGACGCTGCTTGAGTTCCTTCAGTCGATGCGGTTCATGCTCCGGGTCGAGCCCGCTGACGTGACAGCCGATTACGCAGTAGTCACGATCATGGGCCCCGGCGCCGGCCAGGATCCGCCGGCCGGCACCGCAGCAACCATTGCTACTGCGTACGAATCAAGTTTTGTCGTCGCCCGGCAGCGGCTGGTCGGCGTGGCGGCGGAACTGCAGGCAGCCGGCGCCGTGCTGGCGGGCACGTGGGCGTATGAGGCGCTGCGGATCGCGGCGCGGCGGCCCAGGCTGGGGCAGGACACCGATCACCGGACCATCCCGCACGAGGTGGGCTGGATTGAGACCGCGGTGCATCTGTCCAAGGGGTGCTACCGCGGCCAGGAGACCGTCGCGCGGGTGCAGAACCTGGGCCATCCGCCGCGGCGCCTGGTGTTCTTGCACCTCGACGGGAGCGAGGACGCGCTGCCCGCGCACGGCGACCCGGTCGAGCTCGCGGGCACGCGGGTCGGCTTCGTCGGATCGGCGGCCAGGCACTACGAGCTCGGCCCTATCGCGCTGGGGCTGATCAAGCGCACGGTGCCGGTCGATGCCGGCCTGAGCGCGGCTGGCATCGCCGCGGCGCAGGAGGTCATCGTGCCGCCGGACACCGGCGCCAATGTCAAGCTCACGCTGCGGCGACCGCGGGGCGACCTGCAGCGGGCCCGCGAGTAACGTTGCCCGGCAGGAAGCGCCCGTCGCCTGGAGGTCGTCCGCTGTGCTGCGCCGCATGCTGCTGGCCGCATCGACCAGCCACCGGGTCCGTCAGGTCATCACCACGGCCCCGTACACGCGCGACGTGGTCGCCAGGTTCGTCGCCGGCGAGACAGCGGACGACGCGCTGCGGGCGACCCGCCGGCTGCTCGCCGACGGGCTGCTGGTCAGCCTCGACTACCTGGGCGAGGACACGGCCGACCGGGAGCAGGCGGCGGCCGTGGCGGAGGAGTACATCCGGCTGCTGACCCGGCTCGGCTCGGCCGGCCTGGCCAGCGGCGGCCGGGCCGAGGTTTCCGTCAAGCCCACCGCGGTCGGGCTCGGCCTGCCCGAGCACGGCGAGAAGACCGCCGCGGAGAACATCGCCCGGATCTGCGCCGCGGCCAGCGACGCGGGCACCACGGTCACCCTGGACATGGAGGACCACACCAGCGTCGGGCCCACGCTGCGCATCGCCGCCGAGCTCAGGCTGGACTTCCCCGATCTCGGCTGCGTGATCCAGAGCTACCTGCGGCGCAGCGCGGACGACTGCGCGGACCTCGCGGTCGCTGGATCACGCGTCCGGCTGTGCAAGGGCGCCTACCGCGCCCCGGACGGGGTGGCCTTCATCCCGCGCGCCGACGTGGACCGCTCGTACGCCCGCTGTCTGCGAATCCTGCTGGCCGGTGACGGCTATCCGATGCTGGCGACCCATGACCCGCGGCTGATCAAGATCGCGGGCGTCCGGGCGGCCGCGGCGGGACGGGCGCCTGACACCTTCGAGTACCAGATGCTCTACGGCATCAGGCCCGGCGAGCAGCTGCGGCTGGCGGGCAGCGGGGCGCGGATGCGCGTCTACGTGCCATACGGCAGCGACTGGTACGGCTACCTGGTCAGGCGCCTTGCCGAGCGGCCGGCCAACCTCGCGTTCTTCCTGCGCTCGCTCGTCTCGACCGGCTGAGCTTGCCGCCGGGCTGGCTCGCCGGGCAAGGCCCGCCGGGCCGGCTCGGAGGCAAGGCCCGCCGGGAAGGCCCGCCGGGAAGCCCGGCCGGCCCGGCCTGGCGTTCGGCCCG
>DATGVY010000055.1:0-3226 GCA_035299845.1 Streptosporangiaceae bacterium | reverse complement strand
GCCCGCCAAGGCCGCCGAACTGCTCGGGCTGCACCACGACCCCGAACTACTCGTCCTCGTCAATGTCTGGGATGCCATCAGCGCGAAGATCGTGGCCGGGCTGCCGGGCTGCCGGGCGATCGCCACCGCTAGCCACTCGATCGCCGCCTCGCACGGGTATCCGGATGGGGAGCGGATTCCGCTGGACGAGATGATCACCGCGATCGGCCGGATCGCCGCCGCCGTTGACCTGCCGGTCACTGCCGATCTCGAGGCGGGCTACGGCGACGCAGGCACGACCGTGCGCCGGGCGATCGGCGCCGGGGTCGTCGGCGGCAACATCGAGGACCAGATGCGACCGCTGGGTGACGCCGTCGCCGCCGTTTCGGCCGCGGTCCGGGTCGGCCAGGCCGAGGGAATCCCGTTCGTGCTGAACGCGCGGACCGACGCCTACCTACGGACGCCCGGCCGGGATCCGGAGTCGGTCCTCGCTGACGCGATCGAGCGCGGCCGGGCGTTCCTTGATGCGGGGGCGAGCTGCGTGTTCGTGCCGGGCAGGCTGGACGCTGCCACGGTCGGCCGCCTGGTCGAGGGGATCGGCCAGTGGAAGGTCAGCGTTATCGGCGTGCCAGGCTCGCTGGGCCAGCAGGAACTGGCGGACCTCGGGGTCGCCAGGATCTCGTTCGGCCCGTGGACGCAGCGCATCGCGCTGACCGCGCTCGCCGACGCCGGCGCTGCGATGCTGGCCGGCGCCGCACTGCCGCCGGCCGTGCGCGCCGTGACCTGAGCCGCCGTTCGCGCCGGCCCCGGTTTCTGCAGGAAGGCCTGGCGGGCGTGGTCGCCGTCGAGGCCGCGGGACGGAGCGGCGTTGCGCTGCCGTCGCGGGCGCACCCGGACCGCATCTATGCTTGGCGTTCGCTGGTGCCGCAGCCCGCCGCCGTTCGCCCGCTGGTACCGGCGCAGGTGGCTAATGCGCGCGTGAAGGGACTCTGGTTGCCAGACGGGGACATGGACCTGGAGCAGGCGTACATCTCGATGCTCTACGGGCGCCTCGACGAACTGCGGGAACGGGCGTCAGGCCGGCTGGCCAATGTGCTGAGGCAGACCGGCGGGACGCATCAGGCCAGGGCCGAGCGCGAGGCGTTCAGCGCCATGTACAGCCAGCAGCTCGCGCAGTTCGACGCGGCCGAGAATGGGCTCTGCTTCGGTCGGCTCGACTTTCGTGACGGAGAGCGGCGCTATATCGGCCGGCTCGGAATGCACGGTAAATCCGAGGACTACGAGCAGTTGCTGATGGACTGGCGCGCGGCCGCGGCACGCCCCTTCTACCTGGCCACCGCCGTCGCGCCCGAGAACGTGACGCTGCGGCGGCATATCGAGACGAGGGCCAGGAAGGTCGTCGGGCTCGACGACGAGGTACTCGACCTGGCCGCAGCCGACCCCACCCGCCGCGAAGGGCTCACCGGCGAGTCCGCCTTGCTCGCGGCCATGAATGCCAGCCGCACGGGGCGGATGAGCGACATCGTCGAGACCATCCAGGCTGAGCAGGATCACATCATCAGGTCCGCCCTGGCCGGCGTCCTGGTCGTGCAGGGCGGCCCGGGCACCGGCAAGACGGCCGTCGCCCTGCACCGCGCCGCCTACCTGCTCTACACCCACCGCCGGCAGCTGCTGAAGCGCGGCGTGCTCGTCGTCGGGCCGAACGCCACGTTTCTGCGCTACATCGGGCAGGTACTGCCGTCGCTGGGCGAGACCAGCGTGCTGCTGTCCACCATGGCAGGGCTGTACCCGGGCATCACGGCCACCGCGGCCGAGCCGCCGGAGGCCGCCGTGATCAAGGGCAGCCTGCGGATGGCGCGCGTCATCGCGAATGCGGTGCGCGACCGGCAGCAGGTGCCGGAAGGCGGCCTGGAGGTGAGGTTCGAGCATGACACGTGCCTGATCAGCAAGCAGGCATGCGCGAAGGCGCGTGAGCGGGCCCGCCGCTCGCGTCGGCCGCACAACCAGGCCCGGCACGTCTTCGTACGGGAGATGCTCAGCGCCCTTACCCGGCAGGTGGCCGCGAGGCTCGGTGCCAACGTGCTCGGCGAGGCCAACCTGCTCGATGAGGCCGACATCGCGGAACTTCGTCAGGAACTGCGAGCCGACCCTGGCGTGCGTACCGCGATCGATGCCCTGTGGCCGGCGCTGACGCCACAGCAGCTGCTGGCCGAGCTCTTCTCGTCGCGTCGGCGGCTGGCCTCGGCCGCGCCGTCGCTTAGTGCGGCGGAGCAGGCGCTGCTGCTGCGCGGCGGAGGCGCTGAGCCGGTGCGGGCGGACGGTGGAGGCGGTGAGCCGGGCCGGGTGGACGGGGAAGGTGGTGAGCTGGGCCGGGCGGACAGCGAGTCGCCCGGGGCGGATGGTGAGGGCGGTGAGCTGGGCCGGGCGGACGGTGGGCCGGACGGTGGAAGCGGTGAGCCAGGCCGGGCGGATAGCGAGTTGCACTGGGCGGACAGCGAGCCGCCCGGGGCGGATGGTGAGCGGCCGGGGGCGGATGGTGAGCGGCCGGGGGCGGATCGTGAGCGGCCCGGGGCGGGCGGTAAGCGGCGCAGGGCGGGCAGCGAATGGACGCCCGCCGACGTGCCGCTGCTTGATGAGGCGGCGGAGCTGCTCGGCGAGGACGACCTGGCGGCCAGAGCGCGGGCGGACCGCGAGCGGCGGGCGCGGGTCGGCTATGCCCAGGGCGTGCTCGACATCATGTCGCGAGACGATGACGACGATCCCGAGATCCTGATGGGCGCCGACCTGGTGGACGCGAGCCGGCTGGCGGCACGGCACGAGGAGGACGAGTTCCTGACCGCGGCCGAGCGAGCCGCCGCCGACCGGACGTGGGCCTTCGGTCATGTCATCGTGGACGAGGCGCAGGAACTCTCCGAGATGGCCTGGCGGATGCTGATGCGCCGCTGCCCGGCCAGGTCCATGACGATTGTCGGGGATGTCGCGCAGACCGGTGACCTGGCAGGCGCGGCATCATGGGAGCAGGTGCTCGCCCAGTATCTGGGCGACCGCTGGCGGCTGGCGGGGCTGACCATCAACTACCGCGTGCCTGCCGAGATCATGGTGGTGGCCGCCGACGTGCTGGCCGCCATCGACCCGGAACTTGAGCTGCCACGGTCGGTGCGGGAGTCGGGGACCGCGCCGTGGCGGCTCGAGACCACGCCCGGCGAGTTCGCCGGCCAGCTAGCGGCAGCCACGACGCGCGCGGCCG
>DATGVY010000054.1:0-1708 GCA_035299845.1 Streptosporangiaceae bacterium | reverse complement strand
CCAGCTATGACAAGCGTGCTTCGGCTAGCAGCAGGCCGGCCAGGTCGGCCGGCGCCGGCGTCACTGCGGTCAGCCCGCGGGCGGTGAACCAGCGCGCGACGTTCGCCGAGTCCCTGGTCAAGAACTCCACGCCGCGCGGGTTCGCGATCAGGTCGACGATCTGCGGCATGTCGATCATGACCAGCCGGCTGCCGTGCACCAGCAGGTTGTAGGCCGACAGGTCGCCGTGCGCGTAGCCGAGCCGGGCCAGGCCGCACAGGGCAGCCACCAGCTGGTCCCACAGGCTGGCGAGCTCGGCTCCAGCCGGCCTGATCTCGGCCAGCCGCGGCGCGGCCGTGCCATCCGGCTCGCCGATGAACTCCAGCAGCAGCTCGGTCTGGAGTATCTGCACCGGATACGGCACTGGCAGGCCGGCCGCGCAGAGCTGACTCAGGGCGGCGAACTCGGCGCTCGCCCACTGGGTGGAGATCATCGCCCGGCCCGCCGCGGACCGCGCCGCGATCGCCCGGTTCACCCTCGACTCCCGGACGCGCCGGCCTTCGAGGTACTCGCTGTCGCGCTGGAACATCCGGTGCTCCGCGGCCCGGTACCGCTTGGCCGCGAGCAGGCAGGACCGGTCGGTGCCGGGCACGCCGCGGCGCAGCAGGAAGACGTCGGCCTCCTTGCCGGTCTTCAGGATGCCGAGCTCGGTGTCGACGGCCGCGAGGTCGGTGACAAGCCAGTCCGGGTGCGGTTGCGGACCGCGCTCCGTGGGCGCGGACTGATCCCACGTGGACCACCGGTCACCCTCGGGCAGCCCGAACGTCTCGGAGCCGAAATCGGCCGGCGGGAGGCGCCGGCGGTGCCGGCCGCGCTTGACGAAGGTGGACTCGTCGTCAAACCGCCGCTTGCCGCGGCGGAACTGCGAGCTGGACATGGCGGAAGCTCCTGGTACAGGAAGTGCGGGCGGGCAGCAAGAAACCCGTGATGGTCCTCATCTGCGTCCCTCCTTCCTGCTCAGCGAGCGTCCGCCAGTCGCGGGCGGCGACGGCAGGGATGCGGGCTGCCAGGCTGACACGCCGCCGCGCAGCGGGCAACAGGTTTTCCGCCGCCCAGCCTCCCGTCGCGGCAGCGATCGTGCGGGCCTGCTCCTCGGTCAGCACCCTGGCGGCCCCGACCGTCGTCCAGTCAGCGCTCTCCTCGAGCCCATCACGGATCATTGCCGCCTGATACTCGATCGACACCGGGCCGATGGCGACCAGGTCGTCCCGCTCGTTCCGCATCACCCAGGATGTAGTTCACGTGGCCAACTGAGCCCGTGCGGCTGGCCGTCGGCCATGCCACCGAACCGGGAGATATGCGCGCAGGCGATGGCGCATTTGACCGCGCTGACCGAAATCCATACTCGGCGATCTGATTTCCTACCAGAACGATGGAAAAGGCCGCACGGTGATCACCGGAAAGGCCAGGGAGGGCGTGAGTGAGTATTCCAGGCCGTGCATAGATATGTGCGCGGATGAAGTACTCGTTTCGGCAGAATCGGATGCGTCGGCGTGGTCGCTGGGCTGGCCTGCGCGGTGGCGGCGCAGGTCTATGGGAGGTCCACGGCAGGTACCTCCGGGGTATCTGGCAGGTCGATCGGGGGTCACCAGCTGGCCCGTCAGATCGCAGCTGGGCTGATTCCCGCGGCAGGTGACGCGGCGGTGCCAGCTGCGTGCAGTGTGGGCAT
>DATGVY010000053.1:0-7177 GCA_035299845.1 Streptosporangiaceae bacterium | reverse complement strand
GAGATTGCCCTGCGCCGCCGCGAGTGATGTCGCGATCCCCGGGCCGGACACCGCTCTCATCGGCAGCCAGCTCTTCCCGCCGTCCGCCGAGGCCCAGACGTTCTTGACAAAGACATTGCCGGCTGCCGCGCTGGTGCACGCGGCGAAGAGCTCGTTCGAGCCGGCGGCGAGCACCGCGGGGGCTGGCGGGCCGGCCGGCGGGGTCACGGCCGACCGGCACGGCACCTGCCCGGCTACCGTCCATGGCGCGCCGGACAGCGGCCCGCTGAGCACGGTCCCTGATGGCGCCAGCAGGTACCCGGTTCCTGCTGCCGGGTTAGTCACGGGACCCGCCGCCAGCACCAGGCTCGCGGATGCCGGCTGGCCGGCCATGTTCGGAGGCAGTGAGAGGTCGCTGGTCGCGCCGCGCACGCGGCTCCAGCCCCCGCTCTTCGCGCTGGAGGACATGAGCCTGAAGCTGGTGCAGTGCGCCGCGAAGTCCGCGCCGCCGCCCGCGCAGCTGGCGAACAGCGCGAAGGCCCGGTTGCCGGCCGTCTCCAGTCCGGTTACCCGCAGCCCGCGCGTTGACTCCTCAGTCCAGGTCCCGCCGCCATCGTGGGTGACCCACAGCTCCGGGCCGAACGCCCAGCCGTCGTGGGCGTCAAGGAAGCGGAGCTCGCTCACGCCGGCCGGGCCGGCCGGCGCCCCGGTGACCGGCGCGCTGACCCCGTACCAGGTCTGGCCGTAGTTGAAGGTTCCGGCCAGCGAGGTGCAGTCCGCCGCCACCGGCCCTCCGCAGTTGCCCGGGGTTCCGGCCTGGCCGATCACCGCCCCGGTGTGCGTGCCGATGAACGTGACCGAGGTGGGCTGGAAGTTGGCCGGCACGGGCGCGCCGGACCCGGCGGGCGACAGCGAGGAAACCGGGGTCGGGACCGGGGTGGCCGAGTGCACCGCGGTGGTCCCGCGGCTGGGATGGGGCTTGGGTGGCGTCGGGCTGGCTGACCGGCCCGCTGGGGAAGTCTGGCCGGCGGCGACGCTGTCCGGAGCCTGGCTGGGCGGGTGATGGAGCAGCGTTCCGGCCACCCGCGGAGTGATCGCGAGCCCGGCGACGATCACGGCCGCCCCGGCAGCGGACGCGATGGCGCGGCGGGCCTTGCGGCGGCGCGCCTGCCTGGCGAGCCGCTCGAATGTCCCCGGCGCCGGCGGCAGCGGCTGAACGTCGGCATCCAGCCAGGAGTCGATTTCGTCGCGGTGGCTATTCACCAGTGTCCCCCAGCGCAGCCTTCAGCCGGGCGCGGGCATGGTGCAGGTCAGCCTTGATCGTTCCCTCCGGCCGGCCCAGCATCACCGCCACCTCGCGTACTCCGAAACCCGCGTAGTAGTGCAGCAGAAACGCGCTGCGCAGCCGGGCGGGCAGCGCCTCGATCAGCGCCCGGACGTCAACGTCCTGCACCGGATGGCAGGCCGGGTCTAGCGGTGCGGCGGCCGTCAGGGTGCGGATCGCGCGGCGCTCCCGCCCGGTTTTGCGCCAGTGGTCCCTGACCAGGTTTGTAGCGATCATGTACAGGTAGCTGTGCGGGCTGTCAAGCCCCGACCAGCGGGCCAGCAGCCTGGTGAACGCCTCCGAGGCGATCTCGTGCGCGGTCTCGTCGTCGTCGACCAGCCTGCGGACCCATCCGGCCAGCCTCGGGTAGCTGGCGTTGAAGAGATCCTCGGCCGCCGCACGGTCGGCCGTGCGGAGCCTGGTCACAGGGCTCCCTCGCCTCGTCGCCGGTTCCGGCGGCGCGACCCACGGTCCCAGCGCGGTCGCGGCGTCCCCGAGGACCGCTGCGCGTTCCACGCCGCCTGCGCAATATCGCATACGTTCTACCACACATTCCGCGGGTCACGGATGAGGCGTCCCGGGCCCCCGTAGCGCCCGGGCACTCACTGAGACGACGCTTGGCCGCCCGTGGTTGCGCCAGCGCCGCCCTTTCCTGCCGTGACCGCGGCATACACTGAAGGACGGATAGTAGGACGTCCAACTAAGTTGGCGCCGGGCACGCGCGGAGGAACGCCATGGATACGCAGGGCATAGCGGACGAGGCGCGGGACGGCATGCAGCGATGGCAGCGCAGATACGACGCCGCGCGCAAGCGGGACGCCGACTTCAGCACGCTATCCGGGCTTGAGGTGGACCCCGTCTACGGGCCGCCGGACGGCGCCGTGGTGCCGGGCTTCGAGCGGATCGGCTGGCCGGGGGAGTATCCGTTCACCCGCGGGCTTTACCCGGCCGGGTACCGGGGCCGGGCCTGGACGATCCGGCAGTTCTCCGGGTTCGGCAACGCGGCGGCGACGAACGAACGGTACAAGATGCTGCTGCGCGGCGGCGGCGGCGGCCTGTCGGTCGCGTTTGACATGCCAACCCTGATGGGCCGGGACTCCGATGACCCGCGGGCGCTCGGCGAGGTGGGGCACTGCGGGGTGGCCATCGACTCGGCCGCGGACATGGAGGTCCTGTTCGCCGGGATCCCGCTGGCCGATGTCACCACGTCGATGACGATCAGCGGCCCGGCGGTCCCGGTGTTCTGCATGTACCTGGCCGCGGCGGAGCGCCAGGGCGCGGACATCGGGAAGCTGAACGGCACACTGCAGACCGACATCTTCAAGGAGTACATCGCCCAGAAGGAGTGGCTGTTCCCGCCCCAGCCGCACCTGCGGCTGATCGGCGACCTGATGGAGTACTGCACGCGCAACATCCCCGACTACAAGCCGCTGTCGGTGTCCGGCTACCACATCAGGGAAGCCGGGTCCACGGCCGCACAGGAGCTCGCCTACACGCTGGCGGACGGCTTCGGCTATGTCGAGCTTGGCCTGTCCCGGGGCCTGGACGTGGAGGTGTTCGCGCCGGGGCTGTCGTTCTTCTTCGACGCGCACATTGACTTCTTCGAGGAGATCGCCAAGTTCCGCGCCGCCCGCCGGATCTGGGCCCGGTGGATGCGGGACGTGTACGGCGCGCGCACCGAGCGGGCCCAGTGGCTGCGGTTCCATACCCAGACCGCTGGTGTCTCGCTGACCGCGCAGCAGCCCGACAACAACGTGGTCAGGACCGCGATCGAGGCGCTGGCCGCGGTGCTCGGCGGCACGAACTCGCTGCACACCAATGCGCTGGATGAGGTGCTCGCGCTGCCGAGCGAGAAGTCGGCGGAGATCGCGCTTCGCACCCAGCAGGTGATCATGGAGGAGACCGGGGTGGCCAGCGTCGCCGACCCGCTGGGCGGCTCCTGGTACCTGGAGGCGCTCACCGACCGGCTGGAGGCCGAGGCGGAGGAGACCTTCGCCAAGATCCGCGGGATGAGCCCGGACGGCTCGATGACGGGCGGGATCCTGCGCGGCATCGAGGACGGCTGGTTCATGGCCGAGATCGCCGAGGCGTCGTTTGCCTACCAGCAGCAGCTGGAGAAGGGCGAGAAGAGGGTCGTCGGGGTGAACTGCTATCTCGACACTGTCGAGAAGCCGGTGGAGATCCTGCGCGTCAGCCATGAGGTGGAACGGGATCAGGCGCGCGAGCTTGCCGCCCGCCGGGCCGGCCGCGACCAGGCCGCCGCCGATGCGGCCGTCGCTGGCATGCTGACGGCGGCGCGTTCCGGCGTGAACATGATTCCCGCGATGCTGGACGCCGCGCGGGCGGAGGCGACGCTCGGCGAGATCTGCGGGGCGCTGCGCGAGGAGTGGGGCGGCTACTTCGAGACGCCGGCGTTCTGACCGCCGTCCCGGCCGGGCAGCTGGGCTGGGACTGGCCGCCCTCGGCTGGTCCTGCCATTGTCCCCGCCCGGGCCGGCGAGCGGCCAGTCCCGGCGGACTGGCCGCCGGCGACTGCGTAATGAATCCTGGTTGTCCCGCCTTCGGGCCGCAGTCTGCGGTTTCTCGTGCGCTGCAGTGCGCGGGCAGTCCGGCGGATACGGCAGGATAGAGTCATGCAGCAGCCGCGGGACTTCTCGCTCCACGGAGCCGTTGACCTGGGCGCGCGGCAGGCCGCCGCGCAGCGCCGGGAGCAGGCATCCAGGACCCCCGGCGCCGGCGGGGAAGCGGGCGCGCAATCCGGGCATGTTATCGAGGTAACTGACGCGTCCTTCAACACCGACGTGCTTGACCGCTCGCGCAACGTGCCCGTGATCATGGACTTGTGGGCCGAGTGGTGCGGGCCCTGCAAGCAGCTCGGACCGGTGCTCGAGAAACTGGCCGCCGAGGCGGACGGCAGCTGGATGCTCGCTAAGGTCGACATCGACGCCAACCCGCAGCTACGGGCGGCTCTTCAGGTGCAGAGCATCCCGATGGTCGTGGCGGTGGTCGGCGGCCAGGTGCTGGACGGGTTCCTCGGCGCGCTGCCCGAGGCGCAGGTCCGTGACTGGATCAGCCATGTGATGGCGGCCGCGAAGCAGCTCGGGGTGGCGGGCGGCGGCGCAGAGAGCGACGACAGCGCCGACGCACCGCAGGCCGGCGAGTCTGTCGCCGACCCGGCAGGACCCGGCCAGGGCCGGCCATATCCGCCAGGGGCAGGCCCGATGCGCGGCCCCGACCCGATGGCGGACCCGGCGTTCGCCGAGGCGCAGCAGGCGATGGAGCGCGGCGACCTGGACGGTGCCGCTGACGCCTTCGAGAAGGTGCTTGCAGCCTCGCCCGGCCACCCTGTTGCCACGCTCGGGCTCGCGCAGGTCGACCTGATCAGGCGGGTCAACTCCTACGACCAGGCCAAGGCCCGGCGGGACGCGGCCGAGAACCCGGGTGACGTGGACGCCCAGTGCCGGGTCGCGGACATCGACCTGGCGATGGGCCGGGTCGAGGACGGATTCGACCGGCTGCTCGGCACGGTCAGGAGAACCTCGGGGGACGAGCGGGACCGCGCCAGGGCGCACCTGGTCAGCCTGTTCGAGGTGTTCCCGCCCAGGGAGCCGCGGGTGGCCAAGGCGCGGGCGAAGCTGTCCAGCCTGCTGTTCTAAGCTGCCCGCTGTCCCGGCCCGGCCAGGTGCCTGCCGGGCTGCTGGCCGCCTGGCCGCGGCTAGCGGCCAGCCGGGTCCGGCGGGTCGGTGTCGGCCAGCCCTTCCAGCGCGGGGAGCGCGGCGGCGAGCGCGGCCAGCTGGTCGTGCGGAAGCATCCGCAGGCTGTCAGCGAGCACGACGGTGGTTTCCTGCCGGATGCGCTCCAGCGCCGCCCGGCCGAGCGGGGTGACCGACAAAGTGCTCGCCCTGGCATCACCGGGGACGGCGCACCGCTGCACGTAGCCGAGTTCCTCAAGCGCGGTTACCAGCCTGGTCAGGGTCGATGGCGCGATTCGCTCCGCCGCGGCAAGGTCGCCAAGCCGCAGCGGGCCTGCAGACTCGACCGTGGCGAGCGCCGCTAGCTGCGTCGGCGTAAGCCCGGCCAGTTCGTGCCTTCGCAGCCTGCGCGACACCCGGGCGATCGCCACCCGCAGCCGGGTGACGTCGATCTGGGGCATGTCGGCCAGCGCGGCGGCCGGCCCGTCCCCGGAGCTTGTGTCGGACACCCTTGAAGGGTACGTGTTAGCGACTGGTCCGGAGGGTTGCCTGCCGCCCGGCCTCCTGACGCATGATGGGGTCATGGAGGATGGAGCCCTTGGGGGCAGGCTGCTTGTCGCTACGCCCCTGCTGGGCGATCCGAACTTCCGGCGCACGGTGATCCTGATCGTGGAGGACGAGCCGGTCGAGGGCACTCTCGGCGTCGTGCTGAACCGGCCGACCGACATTCCGGTAAGGCAGGTGCTCAAGCCGTGGACGGGGCTGGTGACCGGCCCTTCCGTGGTGTTCAAGGGCGGCCCTGTCTCGCCGAACAGCGCGCTGGCCCTCGCGCTGGCCAGCGGCGAGGACGAGCCGCTCGGCTGGCGGTCGCTGGACGGCTCGTCGGTCATGTCGAGGGTCGGGCTTGTCGACCTGGAGGCGCCTCCCGAGCTGCTTGCCGATGGCGTGTCGTCGTTCCGCGTCTTCGCCGGCTACGCGGGCTGGGGGCCTGGCCAGCTGAAGGCGGAGATCGACGAGGGCGCCTGGTACCTGCTGCCCGGCGAGCCCGCGGACGCGTTCGCTACCGAGCCTGACCGGCTCTGGCCGACCGTGCTGCGGCGGCAGGGCGGCGAGCTCGCGATGGTCGCCACCTACCCTGACGATCCCGCGCTCAACTGAACCGCGGCGGCAGGCTGGCGGCCGGCGACGGCGGCGTAGACGCGGCGTAGACTCCGTGAGCGTGAGCACAGAGATCCTTCCCGATACCGATACCCGTCAGGACACGGGCACCCGCCCCGACCTCTCGCATGGCGACGGCGATCATGAGCGGTTCGCGCACTATGTCCAGAAGGACAAGATCGTCGACAGCGCGGTGAGCGGCATTCCGGTGGTCGCGCTGTGCGGCAAGGTCTGGGTGCCGACCAGGGATCCGAAGCGCTTCCCCGTCTGCCCGGAGTGCAAGAAGATCTACGAGTCGCTGCCCGAGGGCGACGACTGATTCTGGCCGGTGAGCCGGACGCCGGCCTGGCGCAGCGCGGCTAGCGCGGCGGGCGCGGTGTCCGGATGCACTGCTGCAGTGAGGCCGACGAGCACCCGGGTGGCAAAGCCGGCGCGCACGGCGTCGGCAGCGGTCGCACGCACGCAGTAGTCGGTGGCGATCCCGGCAATGTCGGTACTTGTCACGCCGCGGTCATGGAGCCAGTCGGTCAGCGTGGTCCCGTTGCTGTCCGTCCCTTCGAATCCGCTGTAGGCGGCCGAGCGGGCGCCTTTGCGGAACACCGCCTCGATCATGCGGGCATCCAGGCCGGGATGGAAGTCCGCGCCCGGCGTTCCTGCCACGCAGTGCGGCGGCCAGGTGTCAGCGAAGTCAGGCTCGGCGGCGAAATGATCGCCGGGATCGACGTGATAATCCTGCGTCGCCACCACGTGCGCGTAGTCGCGGCCGGCCGGGCCGGCCAGGTACGCGGTGATCGCGCGGGCCACCTCCGCCCCGCCGGCGACGGCCAGCGATCCGCCTTCGCAGAAGTCGTTCTGCACGTCAACGATCAGCAGCGCTCGCACGCTACCGATCGTAGTCCGGCAGCGCGGCTGCCCCCGGGGCCTGGCCCGGCGGGCGCCGCGACATCCGCCAGGGTGCCGCCGGTGATCGGGGCCAGCGCCGGGCCGGCTCGGGGCCAGCGCCGGGCCAGCTCCCGGGCCAGCGC
>DATGVY010000052.1:0-13248 GCA_035299845.1 Streptosporangiaceae bacterium | reverse complement strand
TGCTGCGTTCTCCCAGCGAATGACGCATCCCGTCCCGGCCGTTCTTCCGGATCCGCCAGCGTTCTGGGCGGAGCAGTACGCCAATCTCGTCGCGGAGCTTGATGTTGAAGCACGGACCATCACAGAAGCCCTCGATCTGCTGCGCCGCTGGTGGCAGCAGGTCACCCCGTACCTGGAGTCATGACCATGGCCCGAACCGCCAAGAAGGCAGAGACGCCAACGTCGCCGCAGGCGAAGCTCGCGTCAGTGATCAAGTCGGCGCGTGACTTTATGCGTAAGGACGCCGGCCTGAACGGCGACCTCGACCGGATCCCACAGCTCGCCTGGCTGCTGTTCCTCAAGGCCTTTGACGGACTTGAGCAGAACCGGGAGGTCACCGAATCGAACTACCGGCCAGCCATCGAGTCGCCCTACCGGTGGCATGAGTGGGCTGCCGACGCCGACGGTCAAACGGGTGACAAGCTCACCAGGTTTGTCAACAACGAGCTGTTTCCCTACCTCCGAGGGCTGGTCGGCTTCGGTGGGCATGATCCGAGGGATGTGCTCGCGGCCGTCTTCAAGGAGACCAACAACCGGATGCTCTCCGGGTACCTGCTGCGCGATGTCATCAACAAGGTCAACGAGATCAACTTCGCCTCGGCCGACGATATCCACACCATGGCCCACCTCTATGAGTCGATGCTCCGCGAGATGCGTGACGCCGCCGGGGACTCGGGTGAGTTCTACACGCCCCGGCCGGTCATCCGGTTCATGGTTGAACAGGTCGATCCGCAGCCCGGCGAGGTAGTGCTCGACCCAGCCTGCGGCACTGGCGGTTTCCTCGTTGAGGCGCTCGAGCACATCCGGCCGAAGCTGAAGACAACGCAGCAGCGGCGCGCGCTAGAGCGAGACCTCCGGGGCATCGAGAAGAAGCCGCTGCCGTACCTCCTCGGGATGATGAACCTTCTGCTGCACGAGGTCGAGCAGCCGAACCTCACCCGGACCAACGCGCTCGCCCGTCCCATCACCCAGATCAGCAGGAGCGAGAAGGTCAATGTCATCCTCACCAACCCTCCGTTCGGCGGCGAGGAGGAGAGATCGATCCTGGCCAACTTCCCCGAGAAGACACGCACGGCGGAGACGGCCTGGCTCTTCATGCAACTCGTAATCCGCCAGCTGGCCGATGGCGGGCGATGCGGGATCGTGATCCCCAACGGCGTCCTCTTCGCCGACGGAGTCGGCGCCAGGATCAAGCAGGACTTGCTCAGCTCGTGCAACCTCCACACTGTGGTGAGGCTGCCTGATGGTGCGTTCGCTCCCTACACAGATATCCCATCGAACCTGCTGTTCTTCGCAAAGACCGGCCGTACGAAGGAGGTGTGGTTCTACGAAGTCCCACCACCGGCCGGTCGGAAGAAGTACTCCAAGACCAAGCCGTTGCGCTTCGAGGAGTTCGCCGACTGCGCCCGCTGGTGGGGAGGACCAACGAGAGCGGGGCGATCCGAGACAGACCAAGCGTGGCGGGTTTCGGTCGCTGATATCGAGACGAACGGATATGACCTCGACCTCAAGAACCCGAACCGAGTCGGTGACCTTTCCCACCGCCCTCCCAAGGAACTCGTGGCTGAGCTGCTCAAGTCCGAACGCGAGATCGCTCGGCTCCTGGAGGAAATCAGCGAAGAGATCGGAGGGTCCACGTGACGTGCAGCCGTGTATGCGTTGGCAACGTGCTCCAGCTCGAACGCGTTCCGGTCCTGCCGCAGCCAGATGCTCAATACACCTCTGTCGGCATCAGATCCTTCGGCAAAGGTATCTTTCACTACGACCGACGGCCTGGCTCAGAACTGGGTTCGCTGCGATTCTTCGAACTCCGCCCAGACCGCTTGGTTATTAGCAACATTAAGGGCTGGGAGGGAGCGATCGCCACCTCGAATCAGTCCGATGCCGGCACTATCTGCTCGAATCGATTCCTCACCTACCTCCCAGTCGACGATCAGATTGACATCGGATGGGCTTGCTACTTCTTCCTGAGCGACGCCGGGCTCCCTCTCATCCAGCGAGCCTCGCCAGGATCGGCAGACCGAAATCGCACGTTGGCAATCGACCGGTTCGAAGCCCTTGAGATCCCGCTCCCGCCAATCGAGCAACAGCGCCGGACTGCAGCTCGTCTCGACCTTGTAATACAGGCCATCAACCAGGCTCATTTGATCACCGACTCTCAGAAGGAGCTGATCGGGGCGCTCCAGTCCTCAGCGACGCAGCGGCTTGATCTCAGCGCGGAAGACCGAGGGAAGGCTGGATGGCGCCAGGTGCAGCTCGGTGATCTTCTGGCGGAGGATCTTGATGAGGTTGACGTCGTCGCCTCTGAGTCCTATGAAATCGCCGGAATCTATTCGTTCGGCCGTGGCCTCTTCCAGCGTGGACCTCTTGCAGGATCCGAGACGGCCTATAGACGGCTCCACCGGCTGCACAAGCGACAGCTAGTGATGAGTCGCCTGAAGGCGTGGGAGGGAGCTCTGGCCGTCGTGGATGGCAGTTTCGATGGTTGGTATCTGTCACCTGAATTCCGGACATTCTCCCTGACCAGGGATGAAATCGACCTCGGGTTCTTGGACTCTCTCGTGCGCGCAAAGATTTTCTGGGAGCGCCTCGGCGGTAGCTCCAAGGGCATCGGGGCTCGAAAGGAACGAGTAAGTAGCCAGCGGTTTCTAGATCAGACGATCTGGCTTCCTCCTCGTTCAGAACAGGGTGCCATCACACGTACGCTCGAGGTCGAGCAAGCGCTGACATGGCAGGCGCGGCATCGCGTCGTCTGGCTTGCTAGGCTGCGGGATGCGGCGCTCAATGAGGCGTTCGCGGCGCTGGCGTAGCCCGCTCCCACCTATCGCAACACATGACGAGGTGATCAAGAAACCGCAGGCCGACAGTCTGGGCGCCCGCCATTACGTTGGTCGTTGCATGGCGGTCCGCGTCGCTGGGTGTTGTGTCGCCCGATGGGTGATTGTGGGCGAGAGCGAAGGCTCGGCCGTCGTGGCGGAGTACGGCGTTAAGGATCTCCCGTACCGGCACGAGTGACCTGTCCAGCGATCCTTCTGAGACAGTGACGACCTGGATCAGCCTGTTCGCACCGTCGCAAACGAGGACGAGGACCCGCTCGCGACGAAGCCCGCGGAGGTGCTCAGCGGCGACGCGCGCGATGTCTGTCGAGGATCGGAGAACGGGTCTCTCGACCTCGCTGCCGACGAGCGCACCGAGACGGAGGGCAGCAATAAGCGATGCTGCCTTGGCTTGGCCCACGCCAGGGATCATGGCCAATTCCTCTGGCAGTGCCCGCGCCAGGCCGCTCAGGCCGCCGAATGCGGCCAGTAGCGACCCCGCGAGATCGATCGCGCTCTCGCCCGTCCTCCCGTTTCGCAGGACGAGCGCGAGTAGCTCGCGTTCGGATAGCGCCTCGACCCCAACCGCCCGCAACCGCTCGCGCGGGCGCTCGTGCTTGGGCAATGCAGACAGCACGGTGGCCATGTTCGGAACGCTACTCGGAGGCAATGACAACGTTCCGCGCAACGATGCCTGGCCGTGCGGATGGGCAGCATGGGCGCGGGTTACTCATAGTCAGCTGCCTCACCCGCGACTGGGGCATCAGCGGCGGCAGCGAAACGGGCTGGACCGTCTGGTTCGAGATTGCCTGGCAATGACCCGGACGTTCCGACAAACAGAACCGCAAGATTGCCCGGTCGGCGCGACTCAGCGAGACGGGCAGGCGTGCCTTCGGCGAGCATGTCGCGGCGCTACAGGAAATCGTTGCCCGGTCCGGCTCCTCGGTGCTCCCGTCCTGATCGGGCGGGAACCAGGCAGCCGGCGCGTCTCCATAGACTCCTGGACCATGACCACTGAGCCAGTAAGCGCTGAGGCAGGCAATGACGCAGCCCCGGTCGCCCGGCGGATTCCGGCTGAGCGCACCCACCACGGCGACACGTTCACTGACGAGTACGCATGGCTCGCGGACAAGGACGACGCCGAGACGATCGCTTACCTGGAGGCCGAGAACGCCTATACCGAGGCCGCAACCGCTGGCCAGGCCGCGCTCCGCGAAGCGATCTTCGGTGAGATCAAGGCACGCACTAAGGAGACGGACCTGTCAGTGCCTACCCGCAAGGGCGGCTGGTGGTACTACACCAGGACGGTGGCAGCCAAACAGTACGCGGTGCACTGCCGCCGGGAGGTCCGGCCCGGCGACGCCGGGCCGCCAACGACGGCGGACGGCGCGCCGCTTGACGGCGAGGAGGTACTGCTCGACGGCAACGAACTGGCCGGCGACGAGCAGTTCTTCGCTCTCGGCGCGGTCGCGGCAAGCCCGGACGGCAAGCTGCTCGCCTACTCAACCGACTTCGCCGGCAGCGAGCGCTTCACCATCCGGATCAAGGACCTGGCAACGGGGACGTTGCTGCCCGACGAGGTACCCGACACGTTCTACGGATGCGCCTGGTCGCTGGACGGCTCGGCGCTGTTCTACGTCACCGTGGACGACGCCTGGCGTCCGTACCGGGTGTCACGGCACATCGTCAGCACGCCCGCAGCCGACGACGTGATCGTGTTCGAGGAACCGGACGAGCGGTTCTGGGTCCGCGTGGGGCTGAGCCGCAGCGAGCGCTATCTGCAGATCTCGGTGGCGAGCAAGCTGACCAGCGAAGCCTGGCTACTGGCCGCCGCACGCCCAGAGGGCGAGTTCAGCGTGGTGCTGCCGCGCCGCCAGGGCGTGGAATACAGCGTCGAGCACCAGATCGGCGCGGACAACAGCGACCGGCTGCTCATCCTGCACAACGACCACGCGGAGAACTTCGAGCTTGCGGTCGCACCGCTGGCCGACCCTGCCGCAATGACGCCGCTGATCGCGCACCGGGCCGACACCCGGCTGCTCGGCGTCGACGCCTTCGCCGGCTACCTGGCGGTCCACTACCGGCGGGACGGGCTCACCGGGCTCCGGGTCATCCGCGATGACGGCACCGAGCATGAGGTCTCCTTCGGCGAGCCGGTCTACCAGGTACAGCCAGGCTCGAACCCCGAGTACCGCACGGAGAAGCTGCGGCTTGGCTACGTGTCACTAGTGACCCCCGATTCCGTCTACGACTGCGACATGGCCACCGGCGACCTCACCCTGCTCCGGCGGCGGCCGGTGCTGCCGCGGCCGGATGGCACCGAATACGACCCGGCCGACTATGAGCAGCACCGTGAATGGGCGACCGCGGCCGACGGTACCAAGATCCCCATCTCGCTGGTCTGCCCGAAGGCAGCGCCGCGGGACAGCAGCGCGCCCTGCCTGCTGTACGGCTACGGCAGCTACGAAATCTCGATGGATCCCGGATTCTCCATCCCGCGGCTCTCGCTGCTCGACCGCGGCTTCAGCTATGCGATCGCGCACGTACGCGGGGGCGGCGAGATGGGCAGGCGATGGTACGAGGAGGGCAAGCTGCTGCGCAAGACGAATACGTTCACCGACTTCGTCGCTTGCGCAGAACACCTGGTGAGCCAGGGCTGGACCGCACCGTCCCGGCTGGTCGCCCGGGGCGGCTCGGCCGGGGGGCTGCTGATGGGCGCGGTGGCGAATCTCGCTCCGCAAGCCTTTGGCGGCATCGTCGCGCAAGTGCCGTTCGTTGACGCGCTTACCACCATTCTCGATCCGTCGCTTCCGCTGACGGTGACGGAGTGGGAGGAGTGGGGCGATCCGCTGCACGACCCGCAGGCCTATGAGTACATCAAGTCCTATTCGCCGTACGAGAACATCGGCGACCGGGTCTATCCGCCGATCCTGGCCATCACCAGCCTCAATGACACGCGGGTGCTCTACCGTGAGCCGGCGAAATGGATCGCGAAACTTCAGGCAGTCGGCCGGGGCGGCCCGTTCTTGCTGAAGACGGAAATGGTGGCCGGCCACGGCGGCCGGAGCGGCAGGTATGACGCGTGGCACGAGGAAGCCTTCGTGCTGGCCTGGATCACGAGCACGGCCGGCGCCGTGGCCGGCTGAGTCACGGAATCGCCGTGGTCGGCTGAGTCACGGAACCTGAGCCAGCGACACCGCTGCAGCGGATGACCCGGTGCTGCTGGCAAATGGCGCCAGGTCGCTGAGGAAACGGCCCTGCGCCTGATGAGACTGCGCCGGTTCCGGCGGATGCCTGCCGCCGGGACGGGCGGCCGTGCCACGAACCGGCCCTGCGCCTGACGAGCCTGCGCCGCGCCCGGCGGACCTCGGCCGGAAGGCGCCGGCCGCCGGCGGGGAGGCACCGCCCTGCGCATGAGACTGCGCCGGTTCCGGCGGATGCCTGCCGCCGGGACGGGCGGCCGTGCCACGAACCGGCCCTGCGCCGGCCCTGCGCCGCGCCCGGCGGACCTCGGCCGGAAGGCGCCGGCCGCCGGCGGGAAGCCACCGGCCCCTGCGCCTGATGAGTCTGCGCCTGACGAGCCTGCGCCGCGCCTGACCGCTGCCTGCCGCCGGGACGGGCGGCCGTGCCGCGAACCGGCCTGCGCCTGACGAGTTTGCGCCGCGCCCGGCGGACCTCGGCCGGAAGGCGCCGGCCGGGAAGGCGCCGGCCCGTTCCCGTCCGGTTGACCGGCGGGGGTCGTGGGCCGATGCTGAGCATGCGAAATGCATCGTTCTGGATAGCTCTGACCGGTTTAGTGTCACAAGCATGTCACACCTGAACTGCTCAGCTAGCCCTGTTTTGGCCTGCTCAGCGGCCCTTCGCCAGGGGACACGCCCGGAGGACACAGGACGATGCTCGGCAAGACCCGGCAAACCTCCGCCAGGACAGCGATCGCGGCTGCTTCGCATCCCGGAGTGCTGCCGGACGCCATTCTCGCAGGTCAGGCACTATTCGAAGGGAATGCCCGCAGGCCAGGAACGAGTGAATGGCCGCGCCCTCCGGCGCCCCCGCGGCATGCCGGGTGGGCCAAAGGGTGTCATCGCCCGGGCGTTTTACCGCAGAATGGTGCACGAGACTGGCAAGGGTGTGCCGCAACTCCTTGCTGC
The DNA here is from genome assembly GCA_035299845.1 of Streptosporangiaceae bacterium. Classification (GTDB taxonomy): domain Bacteria; phylum Actinomycetota; class Actinomycetes; order Streptosporangiales; family Streptosporangiaceae; genus Palsa-506. The sequence continues at coordinate 6,245 of DATGVY010000052.1, read as the reverse complement.
TCAGGCGCAGGAACAGCCGGAGGTGTGATGGTTCGCAGGGCAATCCTCGATCGCGGTGCGCAGCCGACTGCGCACGCTGCGGGAGTCGAGGCGGCGCCCGGGGTGCCCGGATCAGCGGGCCAGCGGGCCGAGCGCACAGGGCAGCGCTGGCGGGGTGCTGGCGGCCGCTGGCTTGTCTGGGCATTCCGCGCGGTGGCCTGGGCGGTACTGCTGGTGATCGGCTATCGCGGCGTGACGGCGATCGTGGCACCGGCGAAGCAGGCGGCTACGGCCGCTGAGACGCCCGGCGCGAATTCAGCGCACGGGTATCCGGTCCGGCTGGCTGAGGCGTACGCGCTGCAGTTCGGCGACGTTTACCTGAACTTCAGCCCGGCGACGGCAGCGGAGCGGGCACGGCAGCTTGCCGCATTTCTCCCGGCCGGATCCGACTCCCAGCTCGGCTGGAATGGGGCCGGGTCCCTACAGCTGCAGTCCGAGCAGGTGTCCGGCATTACCGTGCAGGATTCCCAGCACGCCGTCATAACTCTTCTCGTCCGGGCCAACGGCCAGCTCATGGGACTCGGCGTGCCTGTCTACTCGGCAGATGGCGGCCTGGCGATCTCGGCGGAGCCGTCGCTGCTGCCGCCGCCGGCTCATGTCGCTCCGCCTGGAATGCCGGGCAATGCCTCTGATCCGGCCACGGCATCGGCCCTCGGCAACCAGCTGCCCGCCTTCTTCCGTGCCTATGCCAGCGGCGATCCGGCCACGCTCGTCAGGTTCATCGCCCCAGGCGCGACAGTCACCGGGCTTGGCGGCACTGTGACCTACGGCTCCATTTCCGGGATTAACGTGCCGCCTGGGGGTCCGACGCGGCACATTACGGTCAGCGTGATCTGGCGGCTGGCCAGCCAGGCGGCCAGCCAGGCCCGGTCATCGGGGAGGTCGCCGGTGACGACCGCGCCAGCCGGGCTCGAGATGACGTACCGGATGACCGTCGTGCAGCAGGGCGGGAGCTGGTACGTCGCGGCAATCGGCACATCCCCCCAGCCGCTGGCGCCGCCATGATGTGAACCTTCCCGACAGCATGCGTCCCCCGCTCGTCGCACCCCCCATCACCCCGGAGTAAATAGATGTCGTCGCACCTGCTCATCACGGCATCCCCGGCGGCGCTGAGCACCTCCGGCCTTGTGAGCTATTTGCAGGGCCTGTTCGGGCCGCTGTTTCTTGGGATTGTCGGTATCGTAGCTATTTTCTTCCTGTTCACTCGTGAGATAATCCGGTTCGTGCAGTTCGTCGTCCTTGCGGTAGCGATCGCGGTCATCTTCTACACCCCAAGCATCGTGCAAACGCTTGCCACCGGCATCGCGAACGCGCTCGGCGTCCACTGATCTCCGCGCAGGCGGGAGGGGTGTAGCCGGTGGATCTGCCCACCTATACCAATATCTGGCGTATTGAGAAGCGGCTCTACAAGCTGTATGACCTCAGGCTGCCGATGCCGCTGCCGGTGGGCCAGATCGCGGTATTCACGGCTATCGCAGTCCCCTATGTGATTATCCTCACGGTTCTCGGGCTCCCGTTTAGTCACACGTCTTTCTGGCTTTACGTACTGCCCCCTGGCGTGCTGGCCTGGCTTGCCACCCGGCCGGTACTTGAGAGCAAGCGGCTCCCCGAGCTGATCGTGTCCCAGGTGCGTTATCTCGGCGAGCCGCGCACGTGGTGCCGGCTGGCGCCGCTGGCGGAGAAAGACGAGGTTCTTGTCGTCGCCAGGGTCTGGCGGCGGGGCGGGGATGGGCCGTCCGAGCTGACGGCGCATCGCGCGATCCGGCCGGCCGGCCGGCGTGTCCTTGCCGTTCCGCAGCGCGCGATTGCCGCCACTGCCAGGCTGGCCGCGGATCCGGCACCGCGAGCCACCCCGAGCGCCCCGGCCTGGCCCGCATCGCCCGCCAGACGGCCTGCCGCCGCAGCCTCGGCACGGCCTGCCGCAGCCTTGACCCGCCCCGCCATCGGCGCGCATGCCCGGCCCGTTCCGCTGGCGCAGGAACGTCCGGCCGCTGCCCGCGCCGTGGCCAGGACGGCGGCTTACGCGCAGCCCCCCGCCACGCAGGCGCAGTCCGCTGCGCGGGCACAAGCCGTCGCGCAGGCACAGCCCGTCACTCCGGCAGGTCCGGCGGTTCCTGCGCAGGCGGTGGCCCCGGCCGCCGCGGCTGGCCTCCTCCTGCCCCGGCCCGGCGCTGAAAGCCGCCCAGCCGCCGCTGTCCCTGCATCAACCCGGCCGGCCGCGACCAGCCGCCCGGCAACGGCGAGCGGCCCGCACGCGGCCAGCGTTCCTGCAGCCAGGCCACCGGCAGACGTGCCTCCGGCAGCCAGGCCCCCGGCAGCCAGGCAACCCGCAGACGGGCCTCCGGCAGCCAGGCCCCCGGCAGGCGTGCCAGTAGACGTGCCTCCGGCGGCCAGGCCCCCGGCAGACCTGCCTCCAGCGGCCAGGCCGCCGCTGGTGACGGTGACCGGCGACCGGCCGGACGGCCGCCCGCTGCGCGTTGTCGAGCGCGCGCTGCGCGGGCCAGCCGACAAGCGCGGCGATGGCTGGCACGACCGCGTGGTGGTAGTGCCGGGCGGGCACCGGCCGGGACGGCCCGACTTCCAGCAGCGGGACCGCGCGCGGGCGCAGCTGCCGGTATCGGGATGCCGCCGGATCGTGGTGCTCGGCTGCACCGTCGGCGCCGGCCAGACCATGACCACGCTGATGACCGGGGAAGTGCTGGCCAGCGTGCGTGACGAACCGGTGGCGGTGCTCGATCTCAACCCCGGCCGCGGCTCGCTCGCCGAGCGGGCCGATTCGATGCCCGCGGTGGCGGCCGGCGCGGCGCCGGCCGGGCCGGATCACCTGCATCACCAGGCGGTGCCGTCGCGGCTCGCGGTCATCAGCAGCGACGCCAGCGGTGCGGGCGGGACACCCGACGACGCCGCGCGGGACGTCGCCAAGGTCTTCGAGCTGCTCTCCGCCCGCTACTGCCTGACCCTCGCCGATCCCGGCGCATCGGCCGTGCCGCGAGTGCTGGCGATCGCTGACCAGCTTGTCCTTGTTGCCCCGGCCAGCCAGGATGCTGCGCGGGCCATCGCGATGACCCTGGAGTGGCTGGAAGCACACGGTCACGCCGAGCTGGCCGCAAGCTCCGCAACGGTGATCAACGGCGTCAGCCGGGCGACGATGACCCATGTCGAGCAGGCGGAAGGGGTGGCACGGGGCCGGTGCCGCGCCATAGTCCGCGTTCCCTGGGATGACCAGCTGAGAAAACCAGAGCCTGAACGCAGATCAGGTGGTGACCCGGTTGCGCCGCTTGCCCGTCCCGGGGGCAGGCTGCTAGGTCCGGCCGCGGTGCAGGCCTACACCGCGCTGGCCGGCGTGCTCGTGGCCGGCCTGGCGGCCTCTGCCGAGCTGCAGAGGGCCCAGCTGTGAGGGCCTTAACGGTGCCCGGCCCGGCTGCGGCCGCCTGCCGCGAGGCGCGGCGATGAGCGCGCGGACCGCTGGCCGGACCCGGCTCGCCGTCCGGTACTTCGATGACCGGATCCTGCTGACCGAGACGCATGGGTGGGCGTACTACCGGCTGCCGACGGTGTCGTACGAGTTCATGACCCCGCAGGACCGGGAGACGCTCGCCACGAACATTACGGTCGCGCTCGCCGCGATCCGGATGACCGACGCCGAGGTGCACCTGCGCATCGCGCAGCGGCCATATCCGGCGGCCGAATGGGCCACCGGGCTTGACGCCACGTCGGACGGCGGCCCTGGCTGGCTGGACTACCTGGACGAGATGTACCGGCACGTGTGGGCCAAGGATTTCTGGGCCAAGGAGATCTACCTGGGCGTCCGGCTGGGCCAGCGCGGCATGCGCGCTCAGCTGTCCGGCGGGGTCTTCTCCCAGTTCATCAACCTCTACCGGGCCGGCGAGCAGGTCATGGGCCTGGACGACGAGGCGGTCAGCGCCGCCGAGATCGCCCGCTGGACCGACCAGGCCGAGCGGCTCGGACGGGCGCTTGGCTCCAGCGCGCTCGCCGCCCGCCATGCCACCTCCGATGACATCGCCTGGCTGTTCCGGCACGCGCTGATGGGAACGCTGGGCGACCCGCGGCCGTCGGCCGCGCGACGGCGGCAGTGGGGGGCTGGGGAGATCGAGTCGCTGCTGGAAGGACAGGTGCACAACGGGCGGACGCTGCTCCGGCTTGAGCAGCCGGCCGGGGAGTCCTTCGCCGCGTTCCTCTCCTTCGCGCGGTTTCCCGACGTCATGTACTTTCCCGACGGCGAGCCCTGGCTGCACTATGCCGACTCCCTCCCGTTCCCCGTCGAGGTCAGCCTGCGGATGAAGCTGATCCCGCCGGCCAAGGCGAGCAAGGATGTCGGCCGCAGGCTGGCGCACGCCAGGGATATGGACGCGCATATCAGGGAGGCAGGCGTGGAGGCGCCGATCGCCCTGGCCGAGCAGATCGAGGCTGCCCGCCTGCTGGAGCACGGCATCACCAAGGAACGGCTGCCGTTCGTTTACGGCCATCACCGGCTGATGGTGACCGCGCCGGCAAGGGAGTTGTGCGTCCGCCGGACCGAGGCGGTGACTGAGCATTACCGGGACGCCGGCATCGATGTCGTCAACTCCACTGGTGATCAGTTCTCGCTGCTCTGCGAATCGCTGCCGGGCGACAAGGTCAGGCTCAGCTCCTACCTGCAGCGGCAGCCGCTCTACACGATCGCGGGCGGCATGCCCACGGCGACGGTCGACCTGGGGGACCGGATCGCCGACGACGCGGGCTGGATCGGGCCGTACATCGGCGAGACGCTCGGCCGGGCGAGGTCGGTTGTCCACTTCGACCCGCTGGTCGCGGCCGCGCGCAACCGCCCGACGGCCATCGCGATCACCGGGGAGCCCGGTGGCGGCAAGACGACCCTCGCGCTGCTGCTGATCCTGCAGCTCGCGCTCCGTGGCGTGACCGTCGCGGTGATCGACCCCAAGGGCGATGCGGAGTCGCTGGTCCGGCTGCTGCACGCGCGCGGCCGCCAGGCCCGGGTGCTGCCGCTGGGCACCGCCGCGCCCGGCCTGCTCGACCCGTTCTCGTTCGGTGACGACCTGGCCGAGAAGCGGACCATGGCCACCGAGACGCTGCGGCTGCTGCTGCCCAGGATGAGCGAGGAGCGGGAGAGCGCGATGGTCCAGGCCGTGGGGGCCATCGCCGGGGCAGAGCTGCCCAGCCTGGGCAAGGTTGTGGACCGTCTGGAGCGGTCCGCCGATCCCGCGTCGATGAACCTCGGGGCCGTGCTGCGCTCGATGTCGGAGATGCGGCTCGCCAGGCTGTGCTTCGCTCCGTCCGGCGGCCTGGGGATCGATGCGGCGGGCTGGACGACGGTGTTCACCCTGACCGGCCTCACGCTGCCGGATGCCGCGGTCAAGCGGGACGACTACTCCTACGAGCAGCGGCTGTCTGTCGCGCTGCTTTATCTCGTGTCGCAGTTCGCCAGGCGGCTGCTGAACGGGATGGACCGCCGGGTGCCGAAGGCGATCATCCTGGATGAGGCATGGGCCATCACCTCGACGCCGCAGGGCGCGAAGCTGATTCCCGAGGTGTCGCGGATGGGCCGGTCCCGTAACACCGCGCTGATCCTCGTCTCGCAGAACGCGGGCGATCTCCTGAACGAACAGGTCACGAACTGCATCTCGGGAGTCTTCGCCTTCCGGTCCTCCGAGCGGGCTGAGGTAGCGAGCGTGATGGCCCTGCTGGGGGTGGAGCCATCCGATGAGCACAAGGCAGTGCTGCGCGGCCTTGGCAACGGCGAATGCATCTTCCGTGACCTGGACGGCCGGGCGGGCCGGATCGGGGTCGATCTCATCTCCGCGGAACTGACGAAATGGCTGGACACGAACCCGACCCGGGCCAGGCCTGATGAGCTGCCGCTGCCGCCGGTGCGCGGGCCGGCACCGGGCGGCGCCCGGGCCGGCACCCATCCGCCGTCGAGCTAGCCAGGCACTGAGCCACCCTGACCCCCCAGGAGCCCCGATGGTCAGCCTCCTCCGCCGCATCCCGCGCAGAACCTTGCTGGTGCTCGCGGCGATCGCCGCCATCACTGGCCTGCCCCGCGCGGCGCAGGCGACGACGGCTCCCGTGCGTCCGGCGGCGAACCCAGCGCACGCGGCGGTTCATCCCTCCGCGGCCACGGCGCACGCGGCGGCAGCTGAACTGGCTGCAGTTCACTCGTCGGCGGCTGTGACGCATGCGGCGGC
>DATGVY010000051.1:0-2786 GCA_035299845.1 Streptosporangiaceae bacterium | reverse complement strand
CGGGCATTGCAGCCTTCTGCCATTGCTCATCATAGAACTCGCCGAGCTTGCGGGCGATGTCGACGACCTTGAGTCGATCACCGCCCTCTGCGGCGAGCCCTGTCTCGAACTCGGACACAAACCCGAGTACCGAGCGAGGCTCAGATCTCCGGCAGTAGGGCAGCGATAGGTCTGTTACGTGCGGTTTTGTCTGGGATCTCCTGTGCGTAATTGTTAAATCCATGGTAGGATAGTGGCATGTCAGCGGCGGTTGCGGCGATCCTGGAAGGCATGCCAGAGCCCAGGGATCTGCGGATGCACGAAGCCGGTGGCCGGTGCGTGATCACGGCCGGGTCGGTGGTCCTGTTCGACTATGACGCCGGCGACACCGCGATGCGGAACATGGCGCTGGCGGCGCTGCGGCAGCTGAAGTTCCCAGGCCGGGCGGTCGCGGCGGTGCTGGGCTTGTCCGAGGCGTACGTCGCGACGCTGCATAGCGCCGCCAGGCGGGAAGGGTCGGCGGCGCTGATCGGGCAGCCGCGGCCGGGCCGGCCCGGCACGGTCACCGCGGCGCAGTGGCAGCAGGCCAGGCAGTGGCGGGCGCAGGAGGTCAGCGACGCGGAGATCGGGCGGCGGCTGGGGGTGGCGCACACTACGATCAGCCGCGGCCTGGGCCCGCGCGGGCAGGCGCCGGCCGGGGACGGCGAGCCCGGCTGGGCACCTGCGGAACCCCTGTTCACCGAGCCCGAGGCTGAGCCCGAGGCTGAGGCTGAGGCCGAGGCCGATGCCGAGGCTGAGCCGGAGCCGGCGGCCGGGGCTGCGGATGGTGCGGGTCCCCCACCTGGCGGGCGGTGGCCTGCCTGGCCGCTGGTGCCCGAGGGGGTGTTCAGGTCACGGTACGCGGGGGCGATGCTGCTGCACGGGTTCTTCGACCGGGCCGATGCCGGCGCGGTGCTGGCCGGCGCCGCGGCCGGCCCGGGCCGGGCGGCGGGGCCGGCGGATGCGGCGCTGCTGTCGGCGGTGAGCATGTGCTTCGCCCTCGGCGCGGCGACCACCGAGCAGTTCAAGCACCTGGCCGCCGCCGAGGCCGGGCCGCTGGCCGGGCTGGGGGCGCTGCCGGGGCTGCGGACCCTGCGGCCGCGGCTGGCGCAGATCGCCGATGGCAGCGACCCGCTGGCGGTGCAGGCCCTGTTCGCGTCCGCCATGCTGGCCGCGGACCCGGTGACTTCCGGGGTGTACTACGTTGATGACCATTTCGTCCCCTATACCGGCGCCCGGCCGGTCGCCAAGGGCTGGAACAACAAGCGGGGCCGGGCCGGGCGGGGCCGCGCTGACACCCACGTGACCGCGCACGACGGGCGGGCGGTGTGCTTCGTGACCGGGGAGCCGTCCGGGCTGTCCGTCACGCTGCCGAAGGCGCTGGCCGAGCTGAAGAAAGCCGCCGGACCGGGCGCGGCGATCATGCTCGGGTTCGACCGGGGCGGGGCTTACCCGCAGGTATTCAAGCACTGCCGCGAGCAGGACGTGCACTGGGTGACCTACCGGCGGGCGCCGCTGGCCGTCCCGGCGATGCTGCCGGTCATCACCACCATCACCGCCGGCGGGCGCACCCGGCAGATCACCTGGGCCGAGGAGAAAGTCCAGCTGAAGGACTACGGGCAGGCACGGCAGATCACCTTGTTCGAGCACGGCAAGGTCGCCCTGCAGATCCTGACCTCGGATTTTGATGCGTGCCCGGCGGAGATCCTGGCCTGGCTGAAGTCGCGGTGGCGGGAGGAGAACTTCCTCAAGTACGCCTCGGCCAACTACGGGATAGACAAGATCTGCGACTACACCGCGAAGATCAGCACGAACACCAAGATCGTGGATAACCCGGCCCGCAAGGCCGCGTCCAGGACAGTACACGCGGCCGAGAAGGCGCTGGCCGCCGCCGAACGCGCCCTGGCGGGGCTGCTCGCCGACCCCGCCATCACGGCTGCCGCCAAGAACGCCGCCATCCCCGCCGCCCAGAAGGAAATCACCCGCGCCCGCAAAGCCGTCGCCGCCGCTGTCGCCGCCCGCAAGAAAATCCCCGCCAAGCTGCCTGCCAGCGACATCGACCCCGACGCCAAGGTCGCGCTGCTGCGGACCTGCCGCCGCGGCCTGCAGATGGTGCTGCGCCTGCTCGCCCATAACGCCGAGCACTGGCTGTCGAACCAGCTCAACGCCTACCTGCGCGACGACGACGAATACCGCGCGATAACCCGCGAAACCATCATCCGCGGCCTGGCCGGCACCATCACCTACCAGCCCCAGGCCATCACCGTCGAGCTCCAGCAGCCCCGCGCGCCCCGCGTCGCTCGCGCCCTCGCGACGCTCATCGAGGAGATCAACTACGCCCCGCCCGTCATGCCGGGCGACACCCGCCCCGTCACCTACAGCCTCGCCGCGAACCCCGGCCTTTAACTCCGGACGCACAGCCTTTGCCGGAGATCTGAGTCCCAGATCCTCGCGACCCCCGTTATACGCACCTGCCGTTCTTCGAGGCCTACTTCTCCAATTTCATCGAGGGAACTGAGTTCGAGCTAGACGAAGCCGTGGCCGTCGTCTACGAGGGCAAGCAGATACCCGGACGAGCCGACGACAGCCACGACCTGCTCGGCACTTACCGGGTCGTTGCCGACCTGGCCGAAATGACCACTCTCGCCTCGACTCCCGAGGAATTCCTGCAACTGCTGCGATCCAGGCAAGCGACGATCATGGGCGGGCGGCCAGACAAGCGGCCGGGGCTCTTCAAAGAAGCCGCTAACCGAGCCGGGAACTCACTG
>DATGVY010000050.1:0-3526 GCA_035299845.1 Streptosporangiaceae bacterium | reverse complement strand
ACCCAGGCCCGGCTCACCCCGGAAGGACAGTGATCCTCATGCCCCAAGTGAAACTGGACCCGTTAACCGAACTACCGGGACCGGTTTCCTCGTGCTGGCGGGAGGGCGGTGCGATGGCGCTTATGGTCGCTGACCGTGATGGCTACGGGGGATGTGCCGCGGGATCTGCCGCGGCTGGTGGTGCCGCGGGCGGGCTCGCTGGAGGCGACGGGGGATCTTTTCGCGCCGTACCGGCTGGCTGACGCCGCGGGGGTGACGGTCGTCCCGGCGGCCTCGTTCTTCCGGGAGCTGGCGGCGTGCGGCCGGCCGGCGGCGACGCACCGGTCTTACGGGATGGACCTGCTGCGCTGGTTCAGGTTCACCTGGGCGGTCGGGTGCCCGTGGGATGAGGCGACCCGTGCCGAGGCCAGGGATTTCGTTTGCTGGATCCGGCTGGCTGATAAGGCGGTCCGGACGCACTGGCGGTATCCCGGTGGCGGGGCGCCTGGGACGGTGACGGCACCGCCGCCGGGGACGGCGAACCTGGTGACGGGCAAGCGGTCGCCGGGGCGCGGGTATGCCGCCTCGACGGTGGTGCACTGCGAGAGCGTGCTGCGGGGTTTCTACGCTTTCCATCTGGAGGCCGGGACGGGCCCGATGGTCAATCCGTTCCCGGCGGCGCGGGGCCGGGCGGGCGCGCACCATAACCCGATGCTGCCGTTCGCCGGTGAGCGGGCGGGCCGGTACCGGCCCGGGACGCCCAGGCGGGTTCCCCGGCAGATCCCCGATGAGAAGTTCGACGAGTTGTTCGCCGGGCTCGGCTCGCACCGGGACAGGGCGCTGGTCGCGTTCTGGGTGTCGACCGGTGCCCGTGCTTCGGAGCTACTGGGCGCGTCGGCGGCGGATGCTGACCCTGGGCAGCAGCTGATAACGGTGATCCGCAAGGGAACCCGGTGCCTGCAGCAGCTGCCCGCTTCGCCGGACGCCTTCGTGTGGCTGCGGCTGTATCAGGCGCAGATGGACGGCCTGGTCCCAGCCGGGCGGGATCAGCCGTTGTGGTGGACGTTGCGGCGGCCATTCCGGGCGCTGGCCTACGACGCGGCCCGGGCGATGTTCACCCGCGCGAGCGCGGCGCTGGGCGCGAACTGGTCCCTGCATGACCTGCGCCATTCGGCGGCCTACCGGATGGCGCGTGATCCGGCGATGCCGCTCGCCGACCTGCAGTGGGTGATGGGTCATGCCCATCTGTCCACTACCCAGGTCTACATGAACCCGCTGCCCGGCGACGTGATCGAGACCGTCCTGGCCTTCCACGCCCGGCAGCAGCGCGGGCGCGGCGGCCACGCCGCGCCGTCACCGGGTTATTCTGCCGAGAGCCTGAAGGCCTTGTTCGGCGAGGCCGCGCTGTGACCGCGGCCAGCCCGGCCGTCGTCGCGCGGGCGGTCCCGCTGGCCCGCGTCCCCGGGCCTGTGACGGGCACCGGCCCGGAGCTGCTGGCGCGGTTCCCGCCGCGCCCCGCAGTCGCGTCCTGGCCGGCGACCCGCGCTGCCCGCCGTGATGTCGTGGCCCGGCTGCTGGAGCCGCCGTTCGCGCTCGAGAACCCGGCCGGCCGGCAAGGCCGGCGGCTGGGCCTGCTGACCGTCGTCGGATGGCTGGAATCCCAGCCTGGCGGCAGCTGGCAGGACCGGTGGCTGGCCAGCGGAGCCGAAGCCCGCGCGGACTGGCGTGACCTGATCGCCGGGTGGCAGGCCGGCCGGAGCGGGATCCCCCCGGCAGGAAAGCCCGCGCCGTATGCCGGAGCCGGGTTGCTGGCGCTGATCGCCGCGGACGTGATCAGGCCAGGCGCCGGGTGGCTGCTCAGGTGCCCGCCGGCGCCGCGCAACCTGGCGGCCGAGATGGCCCGCACCCGCGCGGGCACGGCGTTCGCTGAGCTGACCGCGCTGTGCCAGTCAGCGTCGGTGGGCTGTTACGCCCGGCTGATGGCGCTGGACCGGATCGCGGTCATCATGGCGGCCAAGGGCGGCACCCCGGATGCCATCACCGTCGGCGACTGCGCCGAGCTGCTGGAGATCGCCGCGGCCATCCGCACCGGCCCGGACCGGCACGCCGGCAGCCCGTTCTTCTACCAGCTGCTGCGCGCCTGGGGGGCGTTCAGCGCGGACGCCCCGGCAGCGATGCGGGTGTTCGCCAGCCAGGGGAAGCCGACCTGCGAGCAGCTGATCGACCGGTACCAGATCACCTGCGGGCCAGTCCGCGACGTCCTGGTCGACTACCTGCGCGAACGCCAGCCCGCCATGGACTTCTCCTCCCTGCAGCACCTCGCCTACCTGCTCGGCAAGCTGTTCTGGGCGGACCTGGAGGCGCATCACCCCGGTATCGGCTCGCTGAAGCTACCCCGCGACGTCGCCGCCGCGTGGAAGCAGCGCGTCATGACCAGAGTCGCCACCTCCGGGGCGGTGACAGCCCGGCTGGACGGCCGCAGCGTCCTGACCGCGGTCCGGGCGCTCTATCTCGACATCGCCGAATGGGCCGACGACGACCCGCCCGGTGGGGACCGCACGCAGTCCGCTGCCCGGTCAGCGCGAGCGACGCGTCGCACCGCAAGGACCGGTCCCAGCGCAAGTCACGGATGGACCAGCGGACCCGCGAGCGGCTGCCCGTCCTGCCGGCCCTGACCGCGTGGGCCGGCGCCGAGCGCATCGCCGCGGCCGGGCGGCTGCAGGCGGCCCGCGCCGCCGTGCCGGGCGAGACGTTCACGGCCGGCGGGCAGACACTGCGCCGGGCAATCATGAAGACCGAGACGACCGGCCGGATCTGGGCCGATGATCCCGGCACCGGCAAGCGCCGCGACCTGTCCTTCGAAGAACACCGCGGGTTCTGGTGCTGGGCCATGATCGAGGTCTTGCGCATGACCGGCATTCGCATTGAAGAACTGACCGAATTGTCGCACCACAGCCTGATCCAGTACCGGCTCCCGGCCACCGGCGAACTCATCCCGCTGCTGCAGATCGCCCCGTCCAAGACCGACGCCGAGCGGCTCCTGGTCATCTCACCCGAGCTCGCGGACGTCCTGAGCACGATCATGAGCCGGATCCGCCGCAGCGGGCAGGACGTGCCGCTAGTCGTCGCCTACGACAAGAACGAGCGCATCTACAACCCCCCGATGCCGCTGCTGTTCCAGTGGCCATGCCGGCTGGAGGACCGGCCCGTCTCCGAGACATCACTACGCGGCTACCTTGACCACGCGCTCGAGGCGATCGGCGCCACCAGCCCCGACGGCCGCGCGCTGCGATACACCTTCCATGACTTCAGAAGGCTGTTCATCACCGACGCGATCATGCACGGCATGCCGCCGCACATCGCCCAGCTCGTCGCCGGGCACCGCGACATCAACACCACCATGGGATACAAGGCCGTCTACCCCGAGGAAGTCATCAACGGCCACCGGGCATACATCGCCCGCCGCCGCGCCACCAGGCCAGCCGCCGAGTACCGCGTCCCCACCGACGCCGAATGGGCCGAATTCCTCGGCCACTTCGAGCGCCGC
>DATGVY010000049.1:0-11768 GCA_035299845.1 Streptosporangiaceae bacterium | reverse complement strand
ATGGGCGGACAGGGCCGGGAAGCCGCTGGTGATCAGCCAGACGTGCACGTCGTGGACGGAGGCGACGCCGGGCTGGCCGGTGATGGCGGTGATGATGTCGCCGGGTTCGTAGCCTTCCGGGGCTGCCTCGAGCAGGATCCGGCCGGTCTCGCGCAGCAGGCCCCAGGCGGCGTGCAGCATCAGCCCGACCACGATCAGGGAGGCGATCGCGTCGGCGCGCTCGAAGCCGGTGAGGATGATCACGATCCCGGCGGCCAGCGTCCCGGTGAACGCGTACAGGTCGGTGACGATGTGCGCGAAGGCGCCCTTGACGTTGATCGAGTCGCGGCTGGCCCTGGCCATCACCCAGCTGGCCGCGACGTTGACGGCCACGCCCACGGCGGCCACGGTCACCACGATGCCGCCCGTGACCGGGACGGGATGGATCAGGCGGCTGACGGCCTCGAAGGCGACCAGCGCGCTGATGACCAGCAAGGTGATGCCGTTGGCCTGAGCCAGCAGAACCTCGGCGCGCTTGAACCCGAACGTCCACGCCCCCGACGCGGGCCGCCGGGCAAGGCGGACCGCAACCAGGCTCGCGCCCAGCGCGCCGCGTCGGTCAGCATGTGACCGGCATCGGCCAGCAGCGCCAGCGAATGACCGGCGAAGGCCATGACGACCTCGAACACCAGGAAGCTGACAATAAGGCCCAGCGCGATCGCGATATACCGGCTGCCGGAACTGGCGGTCACGCCACGGCCATGCGCGCCAGACCCCCCGGAATGATCATGCGGGCGCGGCCCCGACTCCGGGTGCTCCGCGCCGCAGTCCGTCATCCCTCGTCCCGCTCCGGGTGCAGCGCCTCGGTGTGCTGGGTGCGGGTCAGGGCCAGGTCCAGGAGCATCCGCACGTGCGCGTCCTCAAGGCGGTAATACATCATCCGGCCCTGGCGCCGCGGCGCCAAGACAATCCGGTGCGCCCGCAGCCAGCGGACCGCATGACTAGCTGCCGACTCGCTCATGCCCGCTGACGCGGCCAGGTCGCAGACGCACATCTCCCCGCCCGCCAGCAGCGCGACCAGCAGCCGCAGCCTGCCCGGATCACCCAGCAGCGCGAAAACGTCCGCGACCTGCTCGACATCCTCACCCGAGGGCATAGCATCCTGCACGGCGGCAACCCGATCTCGATCCACCACCCGGACCCCGCAGGCATCCAGGCCCAGCACAACATCTGAACGACTGCTCATACATGCAACCATACCGCTGGCTATGCGGCTTCGCTAGCGGGCCTTCCTCCGCGCCATCTGGGGCCGGAGTCTGTAAAAAGGGACCTGAAAACACGACGCAGCGGAACGGCTGCCTACTCTGGTCGGTGACAAGCCCAATGCCTATACTCACTTTAGTCGACAATCGACAATATGTCGGGCGACGGATCCGCGGCAAGGGAGATCACGTGCGGCAGGCTCGCTTTGACGGACGGGTCGCCGTCGTAACCGGCGGATCCAGTGGAATCGGCCGGGCCATCACCGAGGCGCTGGCCGGCGAGGGCGCCCGGATCGTGATCTGCGACCTGGCCGACTCCGGGTACTTCGCCGGCAACCCCGATGTCGTCACGGTGACCGGCGACGTGGCGGAGCAAGGGCTGGCCGACCGGGTACTCAGCGACGCGGTATCGCGCTGGGGCCGGGTCGATGTCCTTGTCAACGACGCCGCCTCCTACCCCGACGGGACGCTGCTCGAGATGCAGCCGGACGCGTGGGACCGGGTGTTCCGGGTGAACGTGACCGGCGCCTTCATGATGATGCAGGCGTTCGCCCGGCAATGTGTCAGCCAGGCCGAGCTGGGCGGCGACCCGGATGCGGGGTCGGGTGCCGGCCGGTCCGGTTCGCCGGGCGCCGTGGTGAACATCTCGACCGGGTCCGCGCGGAACCCGCGGCCAGGCGGGGCAGCCTATAGTGCCTCCAAGGCAGCAGTGGAAACGATGAGCAAGGTCTTCGCCATGGAGCTCGGCCCGTACGGGATCAGGGTAAACGTCGTCTCCCCCGGCTACATCGACGTGCGCCAGTGGAGCGACGCGCACCCGGACCGCGCGCCGGACGAGCTGCGGGAGGCCCTCGTCCAGTCCATTCCGCTCGGCCGCGCTGGCGATCCACGGGATATCGCCGAGGCGGTGCTGTTCCTCGCCTCGGATGCGGCCGCCAACATCACCGGCACGGTCCTGGAGGTGGACGGCGGCTCGAATGCCGGCCGGTACTCGCTGGCCGCGCACGCCGGATCGGGGCGGGCCAGTGACCGGGGATAACGGCGCCGGTGCCATGGCCGGCCAGCCCGGTGCCGGCCCGGCGGCCGGAGAGGATCCGGGAGCCGGGCTGGCCGGCGGGGCCATGCCCGGTGACAACCGCGCCGAGGTCCCGATTATCGAGACCCGCGACGTCTCCCGGCATTTCTCCGCTGGCCGGGCCGGGGCCGGCTGGTCCGCCATCGGGCGCGCCCGGGCCACGCTCAAGGCTGTCGATGGAGTCTCGCTGGCCATCCGCCGGGGCGAGACGCTTGCCCTGGTCGGCGAGACTGGTTCGGGAAAGACGACCTTCGGCCGGCTGCTGCTCGGCCTCTACCGGCCGACCAGCGGCGACATCCTGTACCAGGGCCAGAGCATCCTGGACCGCAAGGGCGAGGCTGCGCGCGCCGTCCGGCGGCAGATCCAGGGAGTGTTCCAGGACCCCTACTCCTCGCTGAACCCGACGATGACAGTCGGCCAGTCACTGGCGGAGGTACTGAAGGTCCACAAGGTGGTCGGCCGCCAGGACCGCGCCCGGAAGGTCGCCGAACTGCTGGAGACTGTGGGCCTCTCCCCCGCCCAGGCGTCGCGCCGGCCGGTGGCGTTCAGCGGCGGCGAGCGCCAGCGGGTGGGCATCGCCCGGGCGCTGGCCGTCAGCCCTGACATCGTGATCGCCGATGAGCCGCTGTCCGCCCTGGACGTGTCCATCCAGGCCCAGGTGCTGAACCTGATGATCAAGCTGCAGGACGAGCGCGGGCTGACCTACCTGTTCGTCACCCATGACCTCGACGTCGCGCGGCACATCAGCCAGCGCACCGCCGTTCTCTACCTGGGCAGGGTCGTCGAGTACGCGCCGACCGACAGCATTTTCGCCGAGCCGCTGCACCCCTACACCCAGGCGCTCGTGCGCGCGGCGCCCCGCCTCACGACCGGGCGCAAGACGGTCAAGCCGGCCCTCACCGGCGATATCCCGAGCGCGATAGACCGACCGCAGGGCTGTCACTTCCACCCCCGGTGCCCTTTCGCCATGCCCGTCTGCCGGGAGCAGGAGCCGCAGCTCCGCCAGCTGTCGCCGGCCAGGTCGGTCGCCTGCCACCTGCACGATCCGGCCATGCAGGCCGCTGTCGCCTCCGCCTGACCCGTCCGTTCCGCGTTCTGCTGCGCGATCTGCTACTCGCGCAGTGTCCTGGGCAGCCCGAACTGGGGGAACAGGCTGTTGTCGCCGAAGCGGGTGATGGCGCAGATCTGGTCGCCCTCGAGCGTGAGCACGACCAGCCCGTGGGCGTGCGCGATCGGCGTGAGGGCATCCTGCAGGTAGTAGCCGAACGCAGGCTGGTTGTTCGCGCGCGTGGGCACGAGCCTGACCGCCCGAACACCCCACCAGCTGCGGTCAAGGAAAAACCTGGCGATCGCCGCGTGACCCTGGTACTCCAGTGGCTCGGGCGGCATCGTCAGCCAGGCGTCAGCGGTCAGCAGCGCGACGACCCGCTCGACGTCGGCGCTCTCGAACGCGTCCACGAAACGCCCGACGAGCGCGCGTTCGCGCGGCGAGCGCGGTAGCGGCGCGCGTTCGCGATCTCTGCCGGGAAGGCGGGCGTCCAGTGCCGCGCGAGCCCGCTGCAGGGCGCTGTTCACTGAGACCTCGCTGCTGTCGAGCATGCCGGCCACGTCCGCCGCGCGGAAGCCGAGCACGTCGCGCAGCACAAGCACGGCGCGTTGCCGCGGCGGCAGGTGCTGGAGCCCGGCCACGAACGCGAGTGCCAGCGCCTCCCTGGCCTCGTAGCGTGCTTCTGGCCCTGGTGAGGTGTCAGGAAGATCTTCGAGCAGGGGATCCGGATAGGGCTCCAGCCAGATCGGCTCGGCCCGGCGGGTGGGCTCTGGCGCCTCGAACCCGCGTCCTGCCGAATGCGGCGGCCGATGCGGCCGGCGCCCGGTGTCACGCAGGGCATTCAGGCTGCGATTGGTCGCGATGCGGTACAGCCAGGCGCGCACCGAGGCACGCTCCTCGAACCGGTCAAGCCCCCGCCAGGCCGCCAGCAGGGTCTCCTGGAGCACGTCTTCCGCGTCCTGCACAGAGCCGAGGATCCGGTAGCAGTGCAGCTGCAGCTCGCGCCGGTAAGGGTCGGTGAGTTCCCGGAACGCATCCCCGTCGCCCGCCCGGGCCCGGGAGAGCGTCGTCATGGTCACGTACCGCATCCTCGCACCGCCTCTTCCTTTCGCCCTGCATATAAGGACACCATCCGCGGCCGAAAGTCATCGGTCAGTTCCTGCCGGCGGCGGTGTCTCAACAAGCAACCACCCGATAACGCGAACCGGAGGACACGTGGCTACCAAGGGCAGGCAGATCGCCGCTAGCCCAGCCCAGGCATGGGCACTCGGGCTGGCATCGTCAGCGTCGTTCATGGTCGTGCTTGACCTCCTGGTCGTCGCCACCGCGCTGACGACGATCCGGCGTGACCTCGGCGCCTCGATCGAGCAGCTGGAGTGGACGGTCAACGCCTACACCCTGAGCTTCGCTGTGCTGCTGATGACCGCGGCCGCCCTCGGCGACCGATTCGGGCGCCGTCGGCTGCTCGCCGTCGGCCTTGGGCTGTTCACTGCGGCCTCCGCGGCGTGTGCGCTGGCGCCCGGCGTCGGATGGCTGATCGCGGCGCGTGCCCTGCAGGGGGCTGGCGCGGCAACGGTTATGCCGCTCGCGCTTGCGCTGCTGAACGCGGCGTTCCCGCCCGACCGCCGGGGCTGGGCAATGGGGATCTTCGGGGGCGTTACTGGGCTGGCGGCGCTGGTCGGCCCGGTCCTTGGAGGCGCCATCACCCAGGGGATCGCCTGGCAATGGATCTTCTGGCTCAACGTCCCGTCGGCCTGCTCGCCATCCCGCTCGTCCTCGGCCGCATCCAGGAGAGCTACGGGCCGCGCGGCGCTCTTGACATCCCCGGCCTCGGGCTCGGCGCCTGCGCCGCGCTCGGGCTCGTATGGGGGCTTGTCCGCGGGAACTCAGCGGGCTGGGGCAGCCCCGAGGTCGTGGCGGCGCTCGCGGCAGGGACGCTGCTGGCCGCGCTGTTCGTGGCGCGTGAACTGCGCGCCCGCTTGCCGATGCTGCCGATGCGCCTCTTCCGTTCCCGCGCCTTCTCGGCCGGCAACGCCGCGATCTTCTTCCTCAACGCGTCACTGACCGGGGCGGTGTTCTTCATGGCACAGTTCCAGCAGACCACACTCGGCCAGGGGCCGCTGGACGCCGGGCTGCGGCTGCTCCCCTGGGGGGTGACCCCGTTTCTCATCGCCGCCAGGGCCGGCGCGCTAGCCGACCGGCTCGGCGAGCGGCCCCTGATCGTCGCCGGCCTGCTGCTGCAGACGGCAGGGATGGCCTGGATCGCGGTCATCGCCAGGCCGGGCCTGGCCTACGCAGCGATGATCGCGCCGATGGTCATTTCCGGCTGCGGCTTCGCGATGGCGATACCCGCGGTCACGAAGGCCGTCGTCAGCTCGGTCGCACCGAACGATATCGGCAAGGCAGCGGGTGCCTTCAGCACGATGCGCCAGCTTGGCGGCGCGTTCGGGGTCGCTATCCTGGCCGCTGTCTTTGCCGCCACGGGCAGCTACGCCTCCGCCCGCGCATTCAGCAACGGGTTCGCGCCCGCCATCGGCGTCGCCGCCGGGCTTTCCCTCGCCGGGGCAGTCGGCGGCCTGGCCCTGCCTCGGCGGCGCGCAGCGACAGGGAGCGCCCCGGCCCGCTCCGCTCAGGCGCAGCTATCGCGCAGGTAGCCAATGGCTCGTTCCATGATCACGGAGGATCTTGGGGGTCCTGGCACCCAAAATCCTCCGTGATCATGGAAGAGGGCGCGCGGGCTTTAGCCTCGATTCCCGGCGAGCGGATCCAGACCTCGCCTCCGGCGCCTTCGGTATCGCTGACCAGGGCAGATGCTCCGACTCCAACGAGTTTGGCTGAACGCAGCTTATAAAGATCACTGAAGCGGAATTCGGACCATCGCAGCAGGCCATGACCGTGACCTGGGGCTTCTTGGCCATACTCCGGCAACCCGCCTGCTGCGGGCGTTACGGTCGGCTGTGGTCATGATGGAGACCTGATGACGTTCGCCCTAGTCAGCGCTAACAGCGCCCCATCCAACCTCAACTGGATTACCGCACCGGGAATCGAGGTTAGTCGCGCTCGGGGAAGCCGGCCAGGTAGTGATCGCGCACTGCGGCGCGCAGCTTGGAGGCGTCGCCCTTCTCGACCGCCTCAAGGAGCGTGCGGTGACGCTCGACCGCCTCGGCGAGGTTGATTCCCTGACGTTCGATTTCGGATCGCATCAGCGCGCCCATCTGGCTGTTGAGCATGCTCCAGAGGTCTTTCAGGCGGCGGCGGCCGGAGGTGTCGAGCAGCAGCTCATGAAACCTGGTGTCGCACTCAACCAGGGCGTCCATGTCATCGGCGTCGGCGGCGGCGGCCATCTGCTCCAGCGCGCCGCGGAGCGCGCTGACCAGGCTGGCATGCTGCTCGCCGAAGCCCTGGCTGATGCTGGCATCTTCCAGCACCCAGCGGGCGTAGCAGACATCCTCGGCATCGCGGGTGGACATCCGGGTCACGACGCTGTAGCGGCGTGGCACGATGGCGATCAGGCCCTCGGCCTGCAAGCTCCGCATGGCGTCCCGGATGGTTCCCCTGCTGACGCCGAACTCAGCGGCCAGGTTTGCCTCGACCAGCCGGGTTTCCGCTGGTAGCTCGTTGTTGAGTATGCGATGCCGCAGTGCGCGTCCGACTGCCTCGGGCAGGGAGACATGGTCAAGCATGGTTCCGGCCCCCTTCGTCAGCCCGCCGTGCCCGTCGTCCGTCACTGTAGCTTCAGCATCGGCGCGGTCAAGCCGACATGGCTGGCTGCTTCTTGCCGTATGTCCAGCACCCGGGCCGGCCCGGTCAGGATGGGGGTGATGCCAGGTCCGTGTCCCGGGAGCGGGCTTGAGCCGTGCACCACGATGCCGACAGTGAGCCACCCCTGCCGGTAGCCCACATTGAACCTCGCATCGATATCGGTGACTGCGACGAAGTCGCCGAGCAGGATGTCGCCCGAGCCGCTGGCCGGCTCCGGCGGCGGTAGCTGCAGGTCGAGATCCCAGCTAACGGCCGGGCGGCCGAGGCCATTGCCGACCAGTTTGCTGGGCACCGAGCAGCGGACCCCGACGCTCACCGGGCCGTCGCCGGAGGCCGACGGCCGCACCGTGGGCAGGACATCGAACAGGCCAGGATCGATGTTCAGCACCGTCAGGTCCGGCGGGAACCCGGCTGGCCGGCAGCCCTGCCCGCTTGCCCGGACGCTGACCTCGTCCGACGGGCGCATCGCGGCAAGCTCACCAGGCCGGAAGGCCGCGATCACCCGGCCCTCCTCGCCACGCTTGCCGATCACGACGCCGCGTGCTCCGGCCGCGTGACCGGTCCGAACCTTCACCTGGTTGCCGATGCAGGAATAGATCGCCAGCGCGTGCCTGCTGGCCGGATCGGGATGCACCAGGCATGCGCCGGGGGCGGCGTGGTCGGCCCTGCGGCCAAAGACGGAGTCGCCGAGCTGCAGGCCGAGGACGATGCCGCCATCGCCTACCGGGAGGTAGGGATGACCGTCCTGATCGATCCGGTACGGGCCATCGCCGAGCACGGGGTGCTCGACCACGCCAAGCAGGTTCACCGATACGGGCCTGGACGAAGCGAGTGATCGGGTGGTCATTGCGCGGTCTCCAGCTCCTCGTGATACCAGCGGGACAGGTTCGCCGCCGGGTCATCGACCAGGTGGAAAGCATCGGCCGGGCCGCTGAGCAGCGAGCTCGGGCCCGGGCCGTGCCCGAAGAGCATGCACTGGCCAGTGCAGATGACCCCGATGGTCAGGTATCCGTCGCGGTAGGCACGGCCGTAGCGGTGATCGGCGTCGGCGAGCGCGACGATGTCGCCGATCCGGATGCCCTCCAGGCCGAGCGAGAGATCATCGCCAAGCCCCGCGTAGGCGCCCATCAGGTCGGTGTTCGCGTACTCCGAGCTCATCCCGACTCCCGCCCCGATGGCCTCGGCCGGCACCCTGGCGGCAACGCGAACCTCCAGGCGGCCGTCCGGCCTGGTGCCGCCCGGCATCCGCTCCAGCAGCCCGGGGGCGCAGTTCTTGACCACGATGGCATCGTGCTCGGAGAGCGCGAGGCCCTGGCCGCATGCCGTGATGGTGACGGCATCGCCAGTGGTCAGGCCGGCCAGCACGGACTCGGGGAAGTCGGCCAGGACGTAGGCGTGCTGGCCGATGACATGGCCAGCCGCGCCGGCCGCCGGGCCGGTCTCGACCCGGACTGGATTGCCCACGCAGGTCAGGAACTGCAGCGCCATGTTGGCGGCCGGATCGCGGTGCCGCACCGACGCCCCGGGCTCCAGATGATCCGAAGCGTAGCCGGTAGCCGGGTCGCCGCAGTGCACGCCGAGCGTGACGCCGCCCATGCCGGGCAACGCGAAGGGCTGCCCGTCCGGACCGACCCGATAGGCGCGGGAGTCGGCCAGCGCGGGCCACACCTCGCCGGTGAGCACCTGACTGACCAGCCGGTCCGCGTTACTGCTGATCTTCATGGGGTGCCCTGCACACGGCCGCCCAGCGGGAAATCGACCCACGCCCTGGTGCGGAACGATGCCTCGAATGCGTTGATCGTCTCCTGCACCAGCGCCCCCTGGGCGAAATCACCCTGGTTCGCCTGGCAGCCGCTGAGGATCTCGGTGGCGAAATCGGACACGAGATTGGAGTAGAACAGGTATTCCCACGGCTCGCCGGAGTGGCCGCCGGGCGGGAAGAACCTGGCAGGCACCTCGGTCTCGGTGAACTCGACTGCGTCCTTCCGCGCCGTCCTGATCGTCTGGCAGAGGCCGAACTCGTCGACGAGCCGGACGATGATCGCGCCCTCCGAGCCGTAGATCCGCGCCTCGATGCCCGGGTAGTTTCCGACCGTCACGTAGGACGACTGGATCGAGGCGAGCGCCCCGGACGAGAACTCGGCGATCCACATGTCGCCATCGTCGATGTTGACCCTGGTGAGCTGGCCGGTGTCGCGGAGCACCCGGTTGGGCACGAAGTTGCGCATGGTCCCGACAACCGACGCCAGGGGCGCGTCCAGCCACCAGTGCATGATGTCGATGATGGGCGCCCCGTAGCCCTCGATCGATGACACGGCGATCTGCCCCGGGTCGGCGGACGGGTCGACCTGGCGCAGCGGGGTGGCCGGGTCGATCCACTGGCTGTTCTGCTCGTAGCCGTTGAAGACGTAGGGCTCGCCGACGAAGCCCGTGTCTATCAGTTCCCTGGCGTAAAGGATCGCCGGGGCGTACCTGAAGGTGAAGCCCAGCTTGGTCTTCAGTCCCTTCGACCTGGCGAGCTCGGCTGCCTCGTGCGTTTTGAGGTAGCTGCCGTGCACGGGCTTCTCGCACAGCACGTGCTTGCCTGCCGACAGCGCGTCCCAGGAGATCTGGAAATGCGGCTGGTTGCCGGTGACGACGTCGATCACGTCGATACCCGGGTCGGCGAGTAGCTCGCGGTAGTCCGTGGTGACAACCGGCACGGAGAAGCGGCTGGCGGCCTGCGCCGCCGCCTCGGCGTTGACGTCGGCCAGGGCCACGACCTCCGCCCTGGGGTCGCGCAGCCAGCCGGGGATGTGCGCCCGCTGAGCCCAGCTGCCCGTTCCGACTACTGCGACGCGGAGCCTGTCTGCCATGCGCTTGCCCTCGTTTCGGATGGTCAGCCGGACTGGGCCGGGTTCGCTGGTTCCGCCGGGTTCGGCCGGGTTCGGCCGGGTGGCCTGGCCGGCCGGGGGTCAGTAGCCGACGGCCCGGTCATAGACATTGCGGAGCGGCGCGCCGGCCAGCCACCGCCGCAGGTTGTCGATGAACAACTCAGTGATCAGCCGGTTCTCGGCTTCGACGGTGGATGCCGAGTGCGGGGAGACGAGCACGTTGTCCAGGGCCCACAGCGGCGAGTCGCCCGGCAGCGGCTCCGTCTCGAACACATCCAGGCAGGCGCCGCCGAGGTGCCCGCTGCGCAGCGAGGCGGCGAGCGCCTGCTCGTCGATGACCGGGCCGCGGGAGACGTTCACCACGATCGCGCCCCGGGGCAGCAGGCCGAGCTGGCGCGCGCCGATCAGGTGCCGGGTCCGCTCGGTCAGCGGGCAGGCGAGGACCAGGGAGTCGGCGGCGGGCAGCACCGCGTCGATCTCGGTATCGGCGACATAGGATGCCACCCCGGGCACGTCGCAGGACCGGCCGGTCCGGCTCGCACCCAGCACCTCGACGCCGGCCGCTGCCAGCAGCCGGGCGACCTCGCGGCCGATGCCGCCGAGCCCGATCAGCAGGGCCCTGGTGCCGGCCAGCTGCCTGGTGTGATGCCGCTCCCACCGCCGGCCATGCTGCCAACGGCGGAGCATGGGGACGTCCTTGGTGAAGTACAGCAGCCCGAGCATGGTGAATTCGGCAAGCGGGACGCCGTGCACCCCGGCGGCTGTGGTGAACACCAGCGGCGTCCCGGCCAGGCCGGTCCGCTCAAGAAAGCCGCCGAGGCCCGCGCTTGTGCCCTGCACCCAGCGCAAGCGCGGGCAGTTGGCGGCCATCTCGCCCGGCGCCTGCCAGTCGAAGTCGAAGCTCACGTCCGCCCGTGAGCGCAGCTGCGACCAGCGGGCCAGGCCCGCGGCCGACAGGTTACGGGGCTTTCCGGTGTGATCCGCCGCGTAGCGCGGCACGGGCAGCAGGTCGGGCTCGTAGATGACTGAGATCCGGCCGTCAGCGGCCGCGATCCGGCTGACGTGCTCGGCCTCCAATGGGGTCGCGATGAGGACGGCCACCGGCGGCGCCACAGCCCGCCCCGGCGCCACAGCCCGCCCCGGCGCCACAGCCCCTCCCGGCGCCACAGCCCGCCCCGCCACAGCCCCTCCCGGCGTGGCGGCCGGCCCCGGCGCGGCGGCTCCTGGCGCGCCTGCGGCATCGGGCGCTCCGGTCTCCGCTCCTGCTGTCATCCGCCCTCACAAGTCCGCCGTGGGTGTTATCGATCCGCGTCAGAGCGATTGTCGACAATCAACCACTACCTCAATGGTCACGATACCGTCAAGGGGCGTGCGTCGGCGGCCATGCGAGCCTGGCTCCCATCGATGTGCGCCAGCTGCACTTCGTCGACGTCGACACCGGCGCGAGCATCCGCGGCTAGGCGGCGTGGCGAGTATTGACGGCCCTGTCCCCCGTTCCTACAGTTGGGACCACAGTTGTCGACAATCGACCAAATGAAATGGGGTGCGATATGCTCCGAGCCTTCCGGCCCCGGACACTGAGCGCCGGACTAGTCGCCCTTGCCCTGGCCGCAGCCGGCTGCGGCGGCTCCGGAGCCACGAGCGGCTCAGGTGGCCCCGGCGCCGCGGCCGGCACCCTGAACACGCTGGTCATCGCCAACGCCGTCAAGGTCGACACCCTGGATCCCGCGGTCAACTCGGTCAACGAGTCGATCTGGATGGACCAGAAC
>DATGVY010000048.1:0-7733 GCA_035299845.1 Streptosporangiaceae bacterium | reverse complement strand
GCAAGCTCGCCCGCAGGCTCGGCAATGGGACCGCCCGCATCTTGTCGGCGACCGTGTCCCGCACCGCCCAGCGGTGGTTCGTGTCGTTCACCGTCGAGGTGGAGCGGGCTGTTCCCGGCCGTCACGCCCGGCCCGGATCGGTCGCGACGCCGATGCCGACCTTAGTGCCGGTCATTTCGTCTTCCAGCGGGCCGAACTGCGCCTCTAGCCGCTGGAGCAGGGCAAGCCGATGCGGTTCCAGCGATGGCCATGGCCCGGTCCCGCGGAACCACCGGTCCACCACGGTTGCCGAGAACCCCGGGATCGGCTCTTCCTGGCCGTGGGCCAGCCTTGCGACCGCCGCGGTCAGGCTTCGGCCGTCCGGCGATTGCCCGGCCTCAGGGCCTGCGCTCGCGACGAGCGCCTGTCCCTGCTGGGCGCGCCGGATGATGATCACGGCCGGATAGGCCGCCACCTCGTTCTCGAATGCGGGCGCGTCATGCATCTCGATGACCGCCTCGACGCCGAACGCGGCACCGATCATGCGGCGCAGTTCCGCACCATACGCCGACCGCATCCACCGGTCCGCGCAGATGAACCCCAGTACCCCGCCGTCCGTCAGCTGCCGCAGCCCAGCTTCGATGAACCCCACGTAGATGTCACCACGGCCGACCATCGTCGGGTACAGGCGCCGGTAACCAGCCAGCGCATCGTCGGGAACGTCGTCGTACCGGATATACGGCGGATTGCCGACGACAAGATCCGCGCGGCGATCCTTCGGTGAGGCGAGGAGGTAGTCGCCGACGCTCACCCAGCCCTGAGCGATCGCCCTGGCAAGACCGGCGCTGGCACCGTACGACCGCAATTCTGCGGCGGTCAGCTCAACGGCCCGTGCTGCGGAATCACCGTCAAGCTCGTAGGCGCGGATCGAGTTCCGGCAATCGCTGAGCTGCCGCCCGTGTGCTGGCAATGACTGCAGCAGCCGCCTGATCATCGGGACCAGGAACGCGCCCGCGCCTGCCGAGGGCTCCACGGCGTAACGGGCGGCAAGATCCTCGACGGGCTGGTAGCCGGCCAGGTCCAGGATGAGATCGGCAACCCACGGCTTCGTATAGACAACCCCCTTGACCTCCCGCGCAGGCGCCAGGCTGACCAAGCCACGCCGGACAGCCGACTCCGCCGACGGCTGCCCGGTGGACGGATCGTTGCTCAGGCCCAGGTCAAAGGCTGGCTGGAAGGCAGTCATGCCATCCTCTCGGGATCCTTCGGCACGTGGCCAGCAGGAAGTTAGCGGCTGGGCGGTCGAGCTGGAGATAGTCGATGATACGGACACCCACCGACAGCGGTCTTCGGGAATCGCCGACCGCCAGTTCCAGACCGGGCTTGAGCCGGGCATTGCGAAACACGACGGCCTCGGTCCCTTCCAGCCCAAGGGTTCGAGACCATCCTCCCGCCACACAGGCCGACGATCACCAACCACCACGCGGCTTTTTCAGGTCGAATTAGCCAGCGAGGCTCCGCCTCAGACCGCCGAAGTCGCCGCTGACCTGGGACTTTCCCCTGACCGGCCTGCGTCTGAGCGTGCTCACGCAAGGACCTGCGGTCATGGACAGGCGAGGAGCACGGCTCACGCGGCGGGGACGGTGACGTCGAACGGCGCGACCACCGGCCGCTGCGGGGGAGCCGGAAGCGGCTGATCCTCCAGGTACAGCTCAACCGCCTCGCGGAGCATGGCCAGCGCCTCCTCTATCGTGTCACCCTCGGTGGTGGTGACGGGCAGCTCCAGGCAGCTGGCGACGTAGCCGCCCTCCTCGGGGTGCAGGCTTGCGGTGAGCGTGATCGTCCTGTCCACGGAGGCCATGGTAGTTGGCGTACGTCAACTTAGGTGCAGCTGGCGCGGACGCCGCGAAACGTCAGGCAGCATGAATAGGTGATACAGGCATCCGGCGGCCCGCATGGCGACGGGCCCGGCGCCCAGTCGGACAAGCGCGAGGCGCCGGCCAGCCTGCTAGCGGCCGAGGCGGAAGCGCAGGCCGGCCCCTTGAAGGCGCTGGCGCAGCTGGTCTCCGGCGGCGGTGCCGTGATCCTGAGCGGGGCCGGCCTGTCGACGGAGTCCGGCATCCCGGACTACCGGGGGCCGAGCGGGCTGGCGCGGCGGGCCGAGCCGATGACGTATCAGACATTTATCAGCGGGGCAGCGGCCAGGCGGCGGTACTGGGCGCGCAGTCATCTCGGCTGGCGGCATATTGCCGGCGCGGCGCCGAACCTGGGTCATCAGGCGGTCGCGGAACTCCAGCGCCGCGGGCTGGTCACCGGGATCATCACGCAGAACGTTGACGGCCTGCATCAGGCGGCCGGGGCGCGGCGGGTGATCGAGCTGCACGGCAGCCTCGACCGCGTCGTCTGCCTTTCCTGCGGTGAACGGACGTCCCGCGAGCGACTCGGCCAGCGGCTGCGCGCCGCGAACCCGGGCTGGGACGCGCGGCAGGCGCAGATCAATCCGGACGGCGACGCCCTGCTCGCGGGCGACGAGGCAGCATCCTTCCGCGTGGTGGACTGCGAGAGCTGCGGCGGCCTGCTCAAGCCCGACGTGGTGTTCTTCGGGGAGAACGTGCCGCGGCCGCGCGTCGAGGAGTGTCATGCGCTGGTCGGGCAGGCTGCGGCGCTGGTTGTGCTCGGCTCATCGCTGGCGGTGATGTCCGGCTACCGGTTCGTGCGGCATGCCGCCAGGCTCGCGGTACCGGTCGCGATCGTCAACCAGGGGCCGACACGCGGCGATGCCCACGCGGCCCTGATTCTCGATGCGCCGCTCGGCCCGGCTCTCAGCGCGCTCGTCCCGCTGTGCGGGCCTGCGCCGTGCCCTGGCCAGCTAACTGCCGGCGGGCACGTTCCATGACCCGATGACGGGCATGTCGTGCTCGGTGCCGAGCGCGCACAGCGTGCCGGTATCGAGCCGGAACAGCCGCCCGTCGGCCGGCTCAAGCCCGAGCCATCGTGCCGTGAGCACCCGCAGCACGTGCCCGTGCGCTACGAGCGCCACGTCACGCTCCGCAAGCAGTGGACGCACCCGGCCGAGCACCGCGTCGCAGCGGGCGCCGACCTGGCCGACGGTCTCGCCCGGATGGGCGGGATCACCGGGGATGACACCGTCGCGCCACAGGTACCAGCCGGGCCGCTGCGCCCTGATCTCCGCCGTCGTCCGGCCCTCATAGCCGCCGTAATCCCATTCCAGCAGGTCCGGATCCTGCCGGGCGCCAGCCAGCCCGGCCAGTTCAGCGGTGCGCCTCGCCCGCGAGGCGGGGCTCGTGAAAGCAGCGCCGATCTTGCGGCGCGCAAGCGCCGGGGCGAGTCTCGCGGCACGGGCCTCGCCGCCAGCGGTCAGCGGCACATCGGTACGGCCGGTGTGGCGGCCGGTCTTGCTCCACTCGGTCTCACCATGCCGGACCAGTATCAGCTCTCCCATGGGTCACCATCATCGCCTAGCGGCGGCCGCAAGCCGTGCGACCCGTCCGTCCGCCCCCGGCCCGGCGACGAAGCCCAGTTGACGGGGTCACGGCGGAAACCGAGTTGCTGCAAGAGGTGGCCTCCGGCATCTTCAAACTCGTTTGACCCGGCCGACGTCGGAGCGACTGCCGGGGTGGTCGAGCGCTATTCCGGCCTGCGCATCGCGATCGCCGACGCCTCGATCATGGTGCTTGCGGCGAAGTACGGCACGACCCGGGTGCTGACCTTCAACGAGCGGCATTTCCGGGCGATGCGCCATTGCACGGTGATGCCTTCACGATCCTGCCCGCCGGCGCATGACCTAGCCGCCGGCGCAGGACCTAGCCGTCCGCCATGCTCGCGTGCAGGTCGTGCAGGGCGCGGGCGGAGGCGAGTGAGGTCTCGGTGGCGAGCTGGCGCGGGGCCTGCTCTCCCCGCAGGACCTCCTGGATATGCCGGATGGCGGCCGTGAACGAGGCCTCGTCCCCGGCCGCCGGGTAGCTCGCCGGCGCTGCGCCGGCGGTGCGCACCTCGAACCGGTCGGCCGGGCCGGGGTGGAACGGGTTGGTGAGGTAAATCTGCCCGCTGGTGCCCAGCAGCGTGCTGAACGCGTCGTAGCTGCGGCGCATCCCGCAGGACAGCAGCAGCCGGCGCCCGCCGGCGAAGCCGAGACTGCCCCAGGTTTCCATGTCCACGTCCTGGCCGTCTCGCTCCGACGTGGCCCAGGCGCTCTCGTGCCCGATGCCGAAGAGCTCGAGGGCGAGCCGGACCGGGTAACAGCCGACGTCGTTGAGCGCGCCGCCGTCGAGTTCCCTGGACAGCCTGATGTTGTCCGGACTGCCCACGTTAAAATGGAAATTGGACTGGATCTCCCGTAGTTCGCCGATTGCCCCGTCGGCCAGCAGGCCCGCCACCCGGCTGAACTGGCCGTGGAACGGGAAGACGAACGCCTCCCAGAGCAGCGTCCCCGTCTCGTCCGCCACCGCCAGCACGCTCTCGGTCTCCGAGAGCGTGCCGCAGAGCGGCTTCTCGCACAGCACTGGCTTGCCCGCCTCCAGCGCGCGGATGGTCCACTCCGCGTGCAGGGAGTTCGGCAGCGGGATGTAGAGGGCGTCGATCCCCGGATCGTCGATCAGGTTCTGGTATCCGGCCACGGCGCGCTCGATCCCGTGGTCTCGCGCGTACTGGCCGGCCCGCCCGGCGTCGCGTCCGGCGACGGCGGCCGCCACGCCGCCTGCCTGCCGCAGCCCGGGCAGGAAGGCCGCACGTGCGATGTTCGCGGTGCCGATGATTCCCCAGCGCACAGCCCCGGTGACGGTCATCTCTGCGTCAGCCCTGCCTCTCGTCCTGGCCGGCGCCCTCGGCACGCCCGGCGTTCCCAGTGTGGCCCGCGTTCCCGGTGTGGCCCGCGTTCCCGGTGTGGCCCGCGTTCCCGGCACGCCCGGCGTTCCCAGTGTGGCCGGCGTTCCCGTGCTGGCCGACGGCCTCCTGCAGGTCCAGCGGCAGGCTGACCCAGCGGCGCTCGTGATGCGAGATCTCTACGGCATTGATGACCTGCTGTACCCACAGCCCGTCGCCGAAGTTCCCCTCGTTGCCCTCGATCTCGCCGAGCACCTCGCTGGCGAAATTCGCCGTCAGGTTCGCGTAGTACAGCGTCCGCCACGACTCTCGCGGGCTGCCGCCCGGCGGGTAGTAGCTGGACGGGATCTCGACCTCCCTGAACTCCACGTCGTCGGGCTTCGCGGTCTTCAGCGTCTCGCAGATCCCGAACTCCTCGACCAGCCTGGCGATGGCCGCACCCGCGCTGCCGTAGACGCGCACCTCGATGCCCGGGTAGTTGCCGACGGTGACGAAGCTCGTCTGCACGGAGCAGATCGCGCCACTGGCGAACTCGCCGATGAAGATGTCGCCATCGTCGATATTCGCCCGCGCCATCTTTCCGGTATCGAGGATCATCCGCTCCGGGACGAAGTTCCGCATCGTGCCGACTACCGAGGTGAGGTCGGAGCCCATGTACCAGTGCCCGATGTCGATCACGGGCGCGCCGTAGCCCTCCAGCGACGCCACCCGGATCGGCCCCTCGCCAGTCCGCTCGCCGCTGCGCAGCGGGGACATCGGATCCAGCCATTGCGAGTTCTGCTCGTAGGCGTTGTAGATGAACGGGGTGCCCAGGTCACCGCGGTCGATCATGTCCTTCAGGTAGCGCACCGCGGGGCTGTACCTGAAGGTGAAGCCGACCTTGGTCTTCAGGCCGCTGGCGGCGGCGAGATCGGCGACCCGCCGCACGTCGCGGTAGTCGTGCGCGACCGGCTTCTCGCTCAGCACGTGCTTGCCGGCCTGCACCGCCGCGCAGTTGATCTCGAAGTGCTCGGCGTCCCTGGTGACGACGTCGATGATGTCGATGTCGTCCCGCTTCAGCAGCTCACGGTAGTCAGTGGCAGCGACCTGCGCGCCGAACTGAGCGGCTGCGGCCTGCGCCCGGTCCGGTTCGCGGTCACATACCGCGATGAGCTTGCACCGCCCGTCCCTGACCCAGCCGGGCAGGTGCGCCCAGTTCGCCCACCTGCCTGCCCCGACGACGCCTATGCCGAGCCGCTTGCCTGCCATGCGCCTGCCTTTCCGACCTCGTTGTGCCGCAAGCAGCGGGCGCGATGACCGAGCCCGCCGGAATCCAGGAGCTCGGTCTCCCAGCTCAGGCACTCGTCCGTGACAAGCGGGCAGCGGGCGGCGAACCGGCAGCCGCCCGGCACGTCGATGAGGCTCGGCGGAGCGCCCGGGATGCTGCGGAGCTGGCCCCGCTGGCCGGCCTGCGGCAGCGCGTCGAGCAGCGCCTCGGTGTAGGGGTGCCTGGGCTCGGTGATGATGGTCGCGGCGTCACCTTCCTCGACCACCTGGCCCGCGTACATCACGATGATCCGGTCGCATACCTCGGTGATGACGGCCAGGTCATGGCTGACCAGGATCATGCTCATCCCGGTGTCGCGCTGCAGTCCGAGCAGCAGGCTGAGGATCTGGTCCTGGATGATGACGTCCAGCGACGTGGTCGGCTCGTCGGCGAGCAGCAGCCGGGGGGCCGACGCCAGCGCGATGGCGATCAGTGCCCGCTGCAGCATCCCGCCGCTGAACTGGAACGGGTAGTCGCGCATCCGCCGGGCCGGCGCCGGGATGCCGACGCGGGTCAGCAGGTCGATCGCCCGGGCGCGGGCCTCCTGGCGGGACAGCCTGGCGTGCGCGTTGACTGCCTCAAGCAGCTGGTCGCCGATGCTGCGCACCGGGTTCAGCGCTGTCATCGGATCCTGGAAGATCATGGCCAGCTGCGAGCCACGGAGATCCTGCCACTCTGCCTGGCTCGCCGACAGGATGCTGCGGTCGCCGTGCGGGTGGTAGCTGACCTCGCCGCTGGTGTAGGTGGTGCCCGGCGGCATCAGGCCCATGATCGTGCGGCAGGTGACGGTCTTGCCGCAGCCGCTCTCGCCGACGATGCCGAGGATCTCGGCCTCGTGCACGGTGAACGAGACACCGTCGACCGCCCGGACCACGCCGTGCCCGGTGGCCAGGTAGCTGCGCAGGTCCCGGACGGTCAGCAGCGGGTCGGCTGATGCGCTCAACGGTCACCGGCCCGCAGCACGTCGGCGAGCCCGTCGCCGATCAGGCTGAACGCCACGCCGACGAAGACCACGGCCAGGCCGGGCAGGGTGGCCAGCCACCACGAGGTGAGGATGTAGTTCTGGCCGTCGGAGATCATCGTCCCCCACTCGGGGGTGGGCGGCTGCGCGCCGAGGCCGAGGAAGCCGAGCGCCGCGGCCAGGATGATGTTGCCGATGGCGTCGACCATCGAGAAGATGATCACCGCGGATGCCGTGTTCGGCAGGATGTGCCGGAACATCACCCGCAGCCTGCCGTAGCCAAGGGCCCGCGCGGCGAGCACGTACTGCTGCTTCTTCGCCACCACGGTCTGCGCCCGCATGATCCGGGCGTAGGCCACCCAGCTGGTGATCCAGATCGCGACGAACATGTTGAAGATGCTCGGGCCGAGCATCGCGATGATCGCGATGATCAGGACCAGGAACGGGAACGCGAAGAACAGGTCGACGATGCGCATGAGCAGACTGTCGACCCAGCCGCCGAAGTACCCGGCGATCAGGCCCACGACGGTGCCGAACACCAGCGTCACGCTGGTCGCGCCGAACGCGATGGCCAGGTCGATCCGGCCGCCGTACAAGATCCGGGACCAGATGTCCCGGCCGAACTGGTCGGTGCCGAGCGGATGG